>JAICEH010000079.1 GCA_025924275.1 Gemmatimonadales bacterium
CGTTGCCGCCCACCGCCTGCTGGGTGTAGGCGTAGCCGGTGATGTCGCCGGTGATCATCGCCTGCGCGCCGATGATCCCGCCCTGGCCCGGGGCCGTCTGCGGGTTGACCCGCCCCGACGCCCCGAAGTCCTGCTCCGCCAGCACCGCCTGCCCCTGCTGCCGCTCGAGCACCACGAACCGCCGGGACTCCACCAGGGTGGTGGTCAGGATCTCGGTGAGCGCGCGGGCGAACTCCGGCGGGGGCGGGAGCGCCACCGTGGTCGTGGTCTGGGTGCCGCCCTGCGCCATCGGCACCTGCGCCGTCTGCATCCGGAGGGCGCTCCCGGAGAGATCCATCACGGCCAGCCGGAGCTTCGCCGTCTCGGGGCCGACCCCGATCGCCTGCGCACCGAGCGCTGCGGGCGCCAGCGCGAGCGTCGCGGCGAGCATGGGCACCGCCAGGCGCGCCGTCATTGCTTCACCACCTCGACCCGGCGGTTCTGCGCGCGGCCCTCGGCGGTCGTGTTCGGGGCGGCGGGCTCCGTGTCGCCGAGCCCGCGGGTGGTGATCCGGTCGGCCGGGATCCCGAACTGGCCGACCAGCGCGGCCTTCACCGCCGCCGCGCGGGCGTCGCTCAGCTTCAGGTTCGCCGCGGCTCCGCCGACGTTGTCGGTGTGGCCCTCGATCAGGACCCGGAGGTCTGGGTGCTCCCGGAGCGTCGTGGCGATCTCCTTGAGCACCGGGCGCGATTCGGGCTGGAGGTCCGCCTTGCCCGTCGCGAAGAGGATCCCCTGGGTGGCCCACCGACCCTTCGCGGCGAGCGCGTCGTACAGGACGTCGGTCTCGCTCTCGGCCACCCGGATCCGCGCGAGGTACACCGCCTGGCCCGGCTCCTCCGAGCCGCGGAGGAAGACCCGGATCACGGAGTCACGCCGGAAGGCCAGCTCCGGGATGTTGTACATCCGGCGCTCGTTCACGTAGAGCTTGAAGTAGGGGCCGTCCATCAGGACGCGGAGGTGCGCCACCTGCCCGAGGAGCGCCGGCCGCATCTCGTCGGGGACCCGCACGTCGGAAGAGCCGATGTCCTGCCCTCCCCCCATGATCACCGTTCCGGAGGTGTTCCAGTTCACCTCGGCCGAGGACTCCGAGCGGTCCATCGCCGGGCTGCCCTCGAACGCGACCATGTCGTACCCCCCCGAGGCGACGGCGGGCGCGACCACGGCAAGCTCGAGGGTGAAGCGCTCCGGCAGCCGCGACCCGAGCGGGATCAGGAATTCCGAGCGACTGGTCGCGCGCAGCATCCGCACGCTGTCCACCTCGACCACGTCCATCGACCCGCGCCGGTACTTCAGCCGGCGGGCGAAGTTGCCCACCCGGTCCTCGGAGAAGTCGGTGTAGAAGAGGACCTTCCCGCCCGGGATGAAGTCGTAGTTCTCCCAGACCTTTGGGTCGGATCGGGCGGCCGGCTTGATCGTGTCCGCCGCGGCGGGGGCCGGGGCCGCGGCGGGGGCGGCCGAGGGAGCCGGCTGGGGAGCGGGGGCCGCCGCGGGCGGCTTCAGCTTGCCGGCGGCGTCCTTGACCTTCTTGACGCCGGGAAGCTGCGCGAGCGCCAGGGTCGGGCAACCGAGCAGCGCGACGGCCAGGAGCGCCGGGCCGGCGGCGCGGAATCGGGTGTGCATGGCACCCTCCGGGGGCTGGGGATGGGGTCGGGTCCCAGCCTAGCCCGGGGGCATCACCCGGCAATCAGCGCGGCATCAAGGCCCGTCAACCTCCCCCGGCGGGATCCCCGCGGTGCCGGTCCGGAGCGGGTTTCTTGATGACCGGATGACGGGGCCTGACCCGGGGGTGACGACCCCCCGGTACCCTCCCTCCCGATCCCCGGCCCTCGAGCAACCCCGCGGAGAAGGTGGCCCCATGCCTGCGACCCGTTCCGTCACGCCGTCCACCCTGGCCCTCGCCCTGTTCTTCCTGGCCCCGCCGGCCGCCGCCCAGATCCTCGAGCGCCCCCCCACGACGGCGCCGACCATCATGAGCGACGCCACGCCGCCGGTCGTCACCACCACCGGGATCCCCGCCGGCGTCCAGGTCTCCTGGCAACCGGTCACCGGCGCCGTGGGCTACACCCTCTGCCGCGAGACCCCGCCGGGCTCGACTACGTGCACGGCGCTCACCGCCAGCCAGCTCCCGGCCACCACGCTCAAGTACTACGACGTCTTCCTGCCGCCGGGCGGCATGCACGCCTACCGGGTCACCGCCTGGCGCGCCGACCAGCACCACGGCACGGCCGCGCCGGTGACGGGCCAGGCCGGCGACGTCACCAAGCCGCACGACTTCCGGGTCCTGCACGACTCCTCCAGCGCAGCCACGCCGGTGCTGGTCATCGGCTGGACTCCGCCCACCTACTACAAGGCCACCGGCGAGCAGGTGAAGGTGACCACGTTCCGGCTCTCCGGCACCGGGCTCTCCGCGCCGCAGGTGGTGAACGCCACCAGCTACCGCGTGCCACTCGGCTCGGGGGACCACCAGTGGCAGGTCACCGCGATGATCCCCAACCCGGCGGGCGGCTGGTACGAATCGGCGAATCCCGAGTACCTGTCGTTCAAGGCGCTGGTCAAGTACCGGCTCGTGGCGCTGGGGTTCAAGGTGCTGCAGGAGGCCACCGACCCGCCCATCGACCTCAATGGAGTGTTCAACGAGGTCTACGCCGCCGCCGCGGTCACGGTGACCACCACCGCCTTCGCCAGCCCCTCCACCTACTCGGTGCGGAGCGCCACGTTCGGCGAGCTGGGCAACAATGCCAAGCAGTTCCCCCCCGGCCGGGTCCGCGCGGGAACCGCCGGCCGCAACGGCGGCCTCACCTCCGGCGACCTGGTTCCGGCCGGGCTCAACCTCCTGGGGGCCACGGCCCCGATCACGGGTACCACCACCGACCCCAAGGCCACCGCTCCCACCAGCAGCTCCGCCTTCCCGATGCTCATCTGGGAGGGGCGCCTCCCGGCCACCGGGATGGTGGTGATCCACCCCACCCTCTGGGAGGAAGACCCGGACCACAGCTTCCACAGCGAATGGGTCCGGAGGGTCGGGCAGTGGGGAACCGCCGGGTACGCCGGACTGAATTTCGACCAGGGCGTGATCACCCGGCTTCGCGACAACGCGCAGGTGGGGCCGGGCATCCAGGGTTCCTCGGTCTTCGGCTGCCAGGACGATCTGCTGATCCCGGCGCAGTGGCCCATGTGCCTCGCCAACGGCCAGGATCGGCCCCTCGGGCTCACCGGGGACCCCCGCGGGATCGCCTTCTGGTTTGACCGGGTGCTGGTGCTCACCCCGGCCTCCATCGAGGCGGCGCTGCGCGGCGTCGGCACGAGGCCCGGCACGTCGCCCGGGACCATCGTGGTGCCGCTCCTCGACACCGGGAAAGAGGCCAAGGCCAGCTACGAACTCTACCTCCGCGTGGAGCGCCTCCCATGACCCGGCCTGACGTCCTCCGCTTCGCGATCGCCGGGCTCGCGTCCGCAGGCCTCGCGGCCCTGGCATCGCCCGCCGCGGCACAGATCCTCGAGCGCCCGCCCACGACGGCGCCGACGATCATGAGCGACGCCACCCCGCCGGCCGGCGTCGCCACCGAGTCGTTCGCCGCCGGCATCGTGGTGTCGTGGCAGCCGCCCACCGGCGCGGTGGGCTACACCCTCTGCCGGGAGACCCCTCCGGGCTCCGCCAACTGCGCGATCCTCACCCCCTCCCAGCTCCCGGCCACCACGCTCAAGTACTTCGATGCCGGCCTCCCGCCGGGCGGATCCCACGCGTACCGGGTGACCGCCTGGCGGGCCGACCAGCACCACGGCACCGCGGCGCCCGTGACCGGCCGCGCTGGGGATGTCCCCCCACCGGCCAACTTCCGCGTGCTCGAGGACCGGTCCATGGCCGCGAACGCCGAGCTCGTCCTCGGCTGGGACGCGCCCTCCTATTTCACCAGCACCGGCCAGGCGGTGAAGGTGGGCACCTTCCGCCTCTCGGGCACCGGGCTCTCCGCGCCCCTGATGGTCAACGCAACCAGCCAGCGCGTGGCCCTTGGCTCGGGCGACCACCGCTGGACGGTCACCGCGATGATCCCGAGCCCGGCCGGCGGCTGGTTCGAGTCCCCCACCCCCGGCACGCTCGACTTCAAGGCGCCGGGGAGGTACCGGCTCGTGGCCCTGGGGTTCCAGGTGCAGCAGCAGTCCCCGGACGACCTGCTGGACAAGGACGGCCGGGGCAACGAGGTCTACGTGGCCGCGGCGGTCACGGTCACGACCCGGTCCCTCTCGATGCCGCAGGTGAATACCGTCCGGGGCGGTTCCTACGGCGACGTGGGGAACAGCGGCAAGGCCTTCCCGCGCCGGTACCAGGCCGGGAGCGCGAGCCGGGGCGGCGGCCTCGCCACGGGGGACATCGTTCCCGTCGGCCTCAACCTCGGGGCGCCGACCAGCGCGGTAAGTCCCTCCGCCTTCCCCGTCGTCCTCTGGGAAGGTCGGTTGAACGACCAGGGGATGGTGGTGGTGCACCCGACGCTCTGGGAGGAGGACCTCGAACAGACCGCGTACAACAAGTGGGTCGGCAAGGTCACGGCGGCGGCGCAGGCGGGCTATGGCGCGCTGCGGGCCGACCTGGCCGCCATCACCACGCTCCGCGACGGGGGGGGCCTGGGCCCGGCCACCGGCGACGCCGTCGTCGGCTGCCAGGACGACATCATCTATGTGCCCCTTCCCGACCACTGCCCAGCCCACGGCCAGGACCGGCCGCTGGGACTCGTCCCCTCCCACTCCGCGGCCTACTGGCACGACCGTCTCGTGGTCCTGACGCAGGCCTCCATCGAGGCCGCCCTCAAGTCCCAGGGCCCGAGGCCGGGCGCCGCCCCGGGCGTGATCATCGTCCCGCTCCTCGAGTCTGGGAAGGAAGCGAAGGGCGGCTACGAGCTCTACCTCAGGGTGGAGCGCCTCCCGTGATCCGGCCGATCATCCCCTTCGCCTCCGCCGGGATGGCAGTCGCCACCCTCGCGGGGCTGGCGACGCCCATCACCGCCCAGATCCTCGAGCGGCCCCCGACGACGGCGCCGACGATCATGAGCGACGCCACCCCACCGGCAGGCGTCACGACCACCGCCATCCCCGCGGGCATCACGGTTTCCTGGCAGCCGGTGACCGGCGCCGTGGGCTATACCCTCTGCCGCGAGAGCCCGCCCGGGTCGGCCACCTGCACTCCGCTCACGGCGAGCCCGCTCCCGGCCACCACGGCCAAGTACTTC
The DNA here is from genome assembly GCA_025924275.1 of Gemmatimonadales bacterium. Classification (GTDB taxonomy): domain Bacteria; phylum Gemmatimonadota; class Gemmatimonadetes; order Gemmatimonadales; family GWC2-71-9; genus JAICEH01. The sequence continues at coordinate 5,262 of JAICEH010000079.1, forward strand.
GACGTCGGCCTGGCGCCCGGTGGCTCCCACGCCTACCGGGTCACCGCCTGGCGAGCCGACCAGCACCACGGCACCGCCCCGCCGGTGGCCGGCCGCGCGGGCGACGTTCCCGCCCCGGGGAACCTGCGGATCCTCGAGGACCGGTCCATGCAGTCCACCGCCGAGCTCCTCCTCGGCTGGGACGCGCCCGCGTACTACGCGACCGGCGGGCGGCAGGCGAACGCGGGCACCTTCCGCTTCTCGGGGTCCGGGCTCTCCGCCCCCCAGCTGGTGAATGACACACGCTTTCGTCTGGGGCTCAACCCCGGCGACCACCAGTGGCAGGTGACGGCACTGATCCCGGACCCGGCCGGGGGCTGGTTCGAGTCCCCCACGCCGGCCACGATCGCCTACAAGGCGCCGGGCAGGTACCGGCTCGTGGCCCTGGGCTTCAAGGTGATGCAGCAGGCCACCGAGCCGGTGGTCGAGACCGACGGGGTCGGAAACGAGGTGTATGCCGCCGCCACCGTCACGGCCACGACCACCACGCTCTCCAGCCCCGTCGTCCGCACCATCCAGAGCGCCACCTTCGGCTCGACGGGCAAGGGCGGCAAGGAATTCCCCGGGCGGATCCAGGCCGGCAGCGCCTCACGGACCGGCGGCCTCACCATCGGCGATCTCGTGCCGGCGGGGCTCAGCCTCGGCGCCCCGACCGGCACCGTGGGCACGGCAGGGTTCCCGCTGCTCCTGTGGGAGGGCAAGCTCAACGACCAGGTCATGCTCGTGGTGCACCCGACGCTCTGGGAGGAGGATCCCGACCACGCCCAGTTCGCCACCTGGAGGCAGCTGGTGGAGGCGAAGGCGCAGGGTGCCTACGGGAGCGACCAGTACGCGGTCAACAACATCATGGCGCTCCGCGACCGCGAGCTGCCGACACTGGCCCGGGTCGGGCGCCTGTTCAGCTGCCAGGACGACATTCTCAACCTCTCGTGGACCGGCAGTTGTCGCGCCCAGGGCACCGATCGTCCCCTCGGGCTCAAGCCGGACGCCCCGGGGACCGCGATCTGGGAGGACCATTTCCTGGTCCTGACGCGGGCCCAGATCGAGGCAGCGCTCCAGGGCACGGCCCCGCGGCCCGGCGCCGCGCCGGGAGTGATCGTGGTGTCCTTGATCGATTCCGGCCTCGAGGCCAAGGCCAGGTACGAGCTCTACCTCAAGGTGGAGCGCCTCCCGTGAACCGGCCCGGCTCCCCGCGGCCGCCGCCCGCCGCTATCTTTCCAGGATGACTCCGGACTGGAACAGACTCCTCGCCCCCTACCGCGGAGCGGTCACCTGGAAGAGCGCGTTCCAGCTCGTGACCACGGCGGCCCTCCTCGCGGCCTTCTGGTTCGGGATGCTCTGGAGCCTGGAGATCAGCTACTGGATCACCCTGCTCCTGGCCCTGCCGGCGGCGATGATGCTGGTGCGGCTCTTCATGCTGCAGCACGACTGCGGGCACGGGTCGTTCTTCAAGTCGCAGCGGCTGGCCAACCTGGTCGGCACGGTGCTGGGGTTCTTCACCCTCGTCCCCTACGAGTACTGGCGGAAGACCCACGCGATCCACCACGCTTCCTCGGGAAACCTCGACAGCCGGAGCTTCGGCGACATCGACACGCTCACGGTGCGCGAGTACCTGAGCCGGCCCCGGATGAAGCGCCTGGGCTATCGGCTCTACCGGCACCCGCTGGTGATGCTCCTCGTCGGTCCCGCCTGGCAGTTCGTCCTCAAGCACCGGCTCCCGCTCGACATCCCCCGCGACTGGAAGCGCGAGTGGTTGAGCGTGCACCTGAGCAACCTCGCCCTCGCCACGCTGGTCACGGTGATGTGGCTGACGGTGGGAATCGACCGGTTCCTGCTGGTGCAGCTCCCGATCACCCTGCTGGCGGGCTCGATCGGCGTCTACCTCTTCTATGTCCAGCACCAGTACGAGGACACCTACTGGCGCTACCGGGAGGCGTGGAACTACTTCGCCGCCGGGCTCGAGGGCGCGAGCCACCTCCGGATGCCGAAGCTGCTCCAGTGGTGCACCGCCAACATCGGGCTGCACCACATCCACCACGTCTCGGCCCGGATCCCGAACTACCACCTGCAGCGGGCCTACGACGCGATCCCCGAGCTTCGCCAGGTCACCCAGCTCCGGCTGGCCGAGAGCGTGAAGACCCTTCGGCTCACCCTCTGGGATGAGGACGAGAGGAAGCTGGTCGGCTTCCGGGAGGTCCGCCGGATCCGGGAGCGGCTCGTCCGGCAGCTGGACGGGGTGGTCCTCCCCACCAAGCCGGAGGCCGTCCCGGCGGCGTGGAGGTAGGCGGTACGACGGGAGGACGGGAAGACGGACGGTCCCCCCTATCCTCCCGACTTCCCGTCGTTCCGCCTTCCCGTCTTCCCGACTCCCTAGCGCCCCCCTCCCCCGGGTCGTACCTTCTCCCGGTCCCTCGCCCGGAATCCTGATGACTGCGATCCTCCCCCGCCTGCAGACCGCCCTTCCGGAGCGCTACCGGGTGGAACGCGAGGCCGGCCGGGGCGGGATGGCCACCGTCTTCCTCGCCCACGACGAGAAGCACGACCGGCAGGTGGCGCTCAAGGTGCTCCACCCCGAGCTCGCCTCGACCCTCGGCCCCGAGCGCTTCCTCCGCGAGATCCGCACCGCCGCCCGCCTGAGCCATCCCCACATCGTGCCGGTGCACGACTCGGGCAAGGCCGAGGACCTGCTCTACTACGTGATGCCCTTCGTGGACGGCGAGTCGCTCCGGCAGCGGCTCGCCCGGGAGGGGCGCCTGGCGCTGGACGACGCGCTCACCATCGCCCGGCAGGTGGCCAACGCCCTCGACTACGCCCACCGGCAGCAGATCGTCCACCGGGACATCAAGCCGGAGAACGTGATGCTGCACGAGGGCGGTGCCCTGGTCACCGACTTCGGGATCGCCAAGGCGGTCGAGGCCGCCGGCAGCGACCACATCACCCAGACCGGGGTCGCGATCGGCACCCCGACCTACATGAGCCCGGAGCAGGCGGCGGGCACCACCGCGCCCGACGGCCGGAGCGACATCTACTCGCTGGGCTGCGTCGTCTTCGAGATGCTCACCGGGCGGGCGCCGTTCACCGGCACCTCGCCCCAGGCGGTCATCACCCAGCGCTTCCTCCAGCCGGCGCCCACGGTCCGCTCGCTCCGGCCCGAGGTCCCGGAGGAGGTGGATCGGGCGGTGGCCAAGGCCCTGGAGCGCGAGCCCGTCTCCCGCTTCGCCACGGCGGCCCAGTTCGCCCAGGCCCTCCTGTTCCACACCGGGGCGACGCCCCCCCAGGTGACCCCCACGGCCACCGGGCTCGTGGCCACGCCGGGCAAGTCGGTGGCGGTGCTGCCGTTCGTGAACATGAGTGCCGACCCCGAGAACGAGTACTTCAGCGACGGCATCGCGGAGGAGATCATCAACGCCCTCACCCGCATCGCGGGACTCCGCGTGGCGTCCCGCACCTCGAGCTTCGCCTTCAAGGGAAAGAACGAGGACATCAGCGGCATCGGCCGGCAGCTCAAGGTGGGCACGGTGCTCGAGGGGAGTGTCCGGAAGGCCGGCGACATGCTCCGGGTCACCGCCCAGCTCGTGAACGTCGCCGACGGCTACCAGTTCTGGTCCGAGCGGTACGACCGGAAGCTGGAGGACGTCTTCGCCATCCAGGACGAGATCGCCGGCAGCATCGTGAAGGCCCTCCGGGGCGTGCTGAGCGTAGAACGCGCGCTGCTCCTTGGCGAAGATCTTGCGCA
>JAICEH010000080.1 GCA_025924275.1 Gemmatimonadales bacterium
CAGGAAGTGCCCCCGGATGGCGTCGAAGGTCTCCTGGAACATCGTGCGGGCGGTGGTGTCGATCTCGCGGATGGCCTGGGTGAGCGACTGGCGCGCGGCGGCGAGGTCGTCGCGCTGGCCCACCAGGAACTCGAGCCGCTTGGACTCCTCGGCGTGCTCCTCGACCGCGAGCGGGTTCACCGGCCCGATGGCCTCGAGCCCCTCGAGGATGCGGACCTCCTCCGCCTCGAGTGCGTCGAGGTCGAGCTCCAGCGGCTCGACGGCAGCCACCAGCTCGTCCCACGGCCGGCGCCATTCGGTCTCGAGCCGCTCGGTGACGCGGCGCCGCTGGGCGCCCACCTCGGACAGCTCGAGCTGGAGCCGGTGGAACTCCTCGCTCATCGCCTCGACGCCCTCCCGGCGGTCGTGGAGGGCGCGGTCGGCGGCGTCGAGGTCGGAGGCGGCGTCCGCCAGGGCCTGCTGGGCGTCGGCGGCGGCAGCCTCCAGCTCGAGCACCGCCACCCGTCGCTCCGCGCGCGCATCGAGCCACTGGGCCTGCTGGGCCTCGAGCCCCGCGCTGTCGGCCTCCAGCCGGCCGAGTTCCTCGGCCAGCGCCACCGCCGAGCTGGCCGCTTCGTCCCCCTGCTGCGCCGCGCGCTCCGCCTTCTCCCGCAGGGCCCCCAACCGGGCCTCGACCTGTGCCAGCTGGACCTGCCAGTGCACCCGGGCCTCCCGCGCCTGCTCCTGGTCCGCCTCCAGCCCCACCACGGCAGCCCGGCGGGCGCCCGCCTCCTCCTCCCGCCGGGCCCGCGCCAGCTCGCCCTCGGTCAACCCGCGGTCCACCTCGGTCAGGCGTGCCTCGGCGGCGTGGAGGCGCTCGGTGACCCGGGCCAGCCGCGCCTCGGCCTCGGTGAGCTCGCGCTCGAGGTTCCCGGCCACGCGCACCGCGTCCTCCCGGGCGGCCACGGCCTGCCGCTCGGCCTCGCGGGCGCGATCGGCGGAGGTGGTCGCATCGGCCAGCGCCTGCTCGATCTCTCCCAGCCGTGCGAGCGTGGCGTCGAGCGCGGCAGTGGCGGCCGCCAGCGCCGCCTCCGCGGCGGACGCCTCGGCTCCGAGGTCCCGGAGCTCGGCGCGGCGGCGCAGCGGTCCCGACGGCGCGGCGCCACCGGCCAGGAAGATCGCGCCGTTGGCCCGGCGGAGGGCCCGCCCCGAGCCATCGAGCACGCGGGACCCGCCGAGGATCGCGCGCACCCACCGGGCGGCCTCCTCGCTCTCGGCGCGGAGGCGGCCGCCCAGCGGGTCGTCGTCGCCCAGGCTGCGGGCGGCGTCGAGTGGCGGGAGGACGATCGCCCCCGGCTGGGCCTCCTCGTGCCACTCGCGGATGGCCTCCACCGTCCGGTCGTCCCGCACGAGCACGGCGTGGACCCACTCCCCCAGGAGGCGTTCGGCCACCTCCGCGTCGTCCCGGGCCGCGCTCACGAAGTCGCTCAACGGACCGAGCACGCCGCCGCCGAACCGGTTCCGCGCGGCGAGGAGCGCCGCGGCGCCGGGAGCGAGCCCCACCCGGTCCCGGTCCAGCTCCTCCAGCGCCTGGCGCCGCGCCACCAGCTGCGCCAGGGCCTCCTCGGACCGGCGGCGATCGGCCCGTGCGGTGGCCTCGTGCTCCCGGGTCTCGGCCACGAGGTGACGCGCGTGGTCCTGCGCGGCCGCCGCGGCCCGGAGCAGGTCGGACCGGCGGCGGGCCTCCTCGGTGGTGCCCGCCCGGCGGGACACGGCGTCGGACAGCTCCTCGCCCAGCCTGGCCCGATGCGCCTCCGCCTGGGCGGCCTGCTCGCGCAGCGAGGCCAGTTCGCCCTCGAGTGCGGTGCGCTCCCCCTCCAGGGCCCGGAGCGCCTGGAGCCGGCGCTGGAGCTCCTCCTCCCGGGCGCGGAGTGCCTGCCGCTCGTCGCCGAGGCGGCGGCGCACCTCCTCCTCCGCGGCCGCGCGGGCCTCGAGCTCCCCGCGGATCCCGGCGAACTCCGCCTCGGCCCCGCGGCGCTCCTCGTCGGCGGCGATCCGCTCGCGCCGGGCGAGGTCGGAGCGCATCTCCATCTGCCCCCGCTCATCGGCCGCCCGGACGCGACGCGCCGAGGCGTTGGCCAATCGCTCGGCGGCGAGGGCGAGGTCGCCGTCGAGGCGGCCGAGATCCACCCGGACGTCCGCCAGGCGGCGGGCGATCTCCGCCCGCTGGGCCTCGGCGCCGCCGCGCGCCCGCGCCGCCTCGTCGCGCCCGCGCTCGAGGCCGATCACCCCCTCGCGGCCGGCGGGCAGCGCCCGCGCGAGCTCCCGGTGCCGCTCCTCCATCGCCGCGGCGTCCACGGCCAGGCGCTCGAGCCGGCGCCGTGCCAGGGTGACCTGGACCGCGTGCTTCTCCTCGGTCAGCCGCACGTGCCGCTCCGCCCGTCCGCGCTGGCGCGCGAGGCTCCGCAGCTGCGACTGCACCTCGGCGATCAGGTCCTCGACCCGCTGGAGATCGTGCGCGGTCTCCTCCAGCCGGCGCTCGGTGGTGTGCTTGCGGTCCCGGTAGAGCCCGATGCCCGCCGCCTCCTCGAAGAGCGAGCGACGCTCATCCGCCCGGTCGGAGAGCAGGAGGTCGATCATCTTCGCCTCGATCACGACCCCGGCGTCGCTGCCGAGCCCGGTGCCGCGGAGCAGGTCCTGGATGTCCCGCAGCCGCACGTTGGCGCCGTTCAGCAGGTACTCGCTCAGGCCCGACCGGGAGAGGCGGCGGGTGACCTGCACCTCCTGGTAGGCGATCGGCAGGGTGCCGTCGCTGTTGTCGAGGAAGAGGGAGACCTCGGTGACGTTCACCGGCCGACGGGCCGCCGCCCCCTGGAAGATGACGTCCTCCATCTTCCCGCCGCGGAGCAGCCGGGCCGACTGCTCGCCGAGCACCCAGCGCACGGCGTCGGAGACGTTCGACTTGCCACAGCCGTTCGGGCCCACGATGGCGGTGACGCCGTCCTCGAAGTCCAGCGAAACGGTGTCGGCGAACGACTTGAAGCCGTTGAGCTCGAGCCGGGTCAGCTTCATCGGGCGGATTCTCCGGTGGAGGGGCTCACGGTTCGGTTTCGAGGCCGGCCGGGCGGCCCGGCTGGAAGATGAACGAGGGTCGGCCGAGGCCGCGCGCGACCTCCTCGGCCTCCTGCCGGGTGGCATAGGGGCCCATCACGACGCGATGCAGCCCATCCACCGAGTCGGGCGGGAGGACCCGGGCATCCACGCCGGCGCGCTGGAGCTGGGTGGCCAGGTCGGCCGCCCACGAGGCGTTGTGCGAACTCGAGATCTGCAGGTAGAGCCGCCGCTGGGCGGCGGGCTCCGTGGCGGCCCCGGTATCCACCGGCTCGGCCTCGGGCACGCTGTCCGGCGCTACCGCGACCGGCGCCCGCTCGGCGGGCCCGCGGCCCTCCGGCCGCCAGGCGAGGGGAAGCCAGAGGTCCACGGCCCCGCCGGCGATCCGGCCCACCTCCGGGAGCGTGCCGGCCCCGGGGTCCAGGGCCACGACATCGGCGCCCTGCCGGGCGACGATCACGCGCGACCCGACGATTGCCGGCAGGTCGCCGGCCCACGGGGCCCGGAACGTCCCCGCCACGGTCCGGGCCACCGGATCGACCAGCCAGATGTCGTCCCCGGTGTCGGCGCGGACCAGCAGCCACGCGCCGAGCGGATCGGCGCGGATCGCACGCCCCCGGCCCGGCAGGTCCACGCTGGCGAGCACGTCGCCGCCCTCGCGGTCGACCACGTCGAGGCGGGGACCGTCGGTGAGCACGTAGGCCCGGTGACCGGACGGCGAGAACGCGACCGCGATGGCGCCGCGCCGGAACCGGATCGAGGTGACCTCGCCCCCGGAGGGCCGCCAGAACACCAGGGCGGTGTCGGCCGCGACGGCGACGAGGTCGCCCCACTCGGTGACGGCGGCCGGGCCGGCCGGGAGGTCGGCCGTGGTGGCCGAGTCCCCCGCACCCAGCAGCACGGCCCGGGGCTCGGCCTGGTCGGCGAGCGCCAGGAGCTGGCCGCCGGCGGTCCCGTAGAGCGACCCCGCCGGCGGGGTCCCGGCCACCGGCCGGGAGACCCGGCGTGCCACGGCGGTGATCCCTCCGTCCCCATCCACGGTCCACAGGGTGCGGTCGGGCCCGAGGGTGGCCCGTGCCACCCCGGGGAGGACGGCGCGGGCGCCCCCGCTCTCCAGGTCCAGCGCGACCGCGCCCCCGCCCGCGGCAAGGGCGAACGCGACGCGCTGGTCGAGATCGGCGCCGACGACCGCCGCCAGCCGGGGCAGGGAGGCACGGGCGCGCCAGTCGAGCCGCGCGAGCCCCGGGAGGGCGTACAACCGGGGCTCCCCGCCGCCGCGGGCCAGTCGGAGGATCGAGTAGTCGGAGAGGGGCTTCGACACGCCGTCGAGCCCGTCGGCGGGGTGGCGCGGACCACCCCCGCCGCAAGCCGCGAGGCAGAGGGCGAGAGCCACCGCGCCGGGGAGGCGAGGGCCGTTCACCGCGCAAAGATAGGGGGCCGGGGTGGCGGAGGCCACTCCCCGCCGCCCGCGGACGGCCCGCCGCTCAGTAGGTCGGGCCGAAGGAGATCGTCCAGTAGTTGCCGATGCCCCGGCCCTGCGGGAAGTTCCAGTCGCCGCGGATCAGCATCATCCCGAAGAAGTTCATCCGGAGCGAGATTCCGAGCGTGCTGAGCGGGGTGCGGACGGCGACGGGGTCGTCGCCCGGCTCCCGGTTCCAGCGGATCACGTCGCCGTCCTCCCACGCGAGGCCCACGTCGTAGAACAGCGCACCCTCGAGGGGCGGGAAGAAGGTCACGCCCATCGTGGGGTTGAGGATCGGGAAGCGGAGCTCGGCGTTGACGACCGCGATCTCGGTGCCGATCAGGCGGGAGAGCTCGGCGCACCCCCGCTCGGTGGTATCGGGCTCGCGGCACTCATTCCGGTCATAGGAGCCTTCGGTGTGGCCGCGGAGCAGGTTGGTGTTCCCGAGGAAGATCAGGAACCGGTCGGCGTCGGGCCCCTTCCGACCGGCGTAGAACACCCGGGTGCCGAAGACGAACGGCCCCGGGAGGGGATCGTAGCGCCGGTAGTCGAGGATCCCCTGGGTGTAGTTCCACTGCCCCACCGCCTGCATCAGCTCGATCCGGGAGCGCCGGCCCGAAATGGGCGACACCCAGCCGAAGAGCGAGTTGTCGTAGACGTGGGCGACCGTCGGGGCCACGAAGACGGCGTTGCCGAGGTCGTTCTCGATCCGGCGCGGCTCGCCGGTGGGGAAGCCGGTCGAGGCCTGGTACGGCTCGAGGATCTCGAGCAGGTCGTCCTCGAGGTGGGTGAGCTGGAACCCGATCTCGAACCGGCGGAACCGGTTGATCGGGAGGAAGGAATTGATCTGGGCGGTCCGGTAGGTCTGGCGCCGGACGTTGGTCACGTAGGTGTTCTGCCCGGGGCCCGGCTCGTTGATCCGGATCTCGCTCGGCTCGTAGAAGAAGTAGGGGTCCTGGCTGATGCTGACGCCCCACTGGATCCGGCGGCCGAAGTTGGCGTACCCGGCGTAGAGCTGGGCCTCCTCGATCCGGCCGTTGACGAAGCCCGCGATCGTGGCCTGGCGGTTGCCCAGCATGTCGCTGAACTGGACGGCGCTGCCGCCGTAGAACCCGCCGCCGAAGTTGTCCCGCGTGTACCCGATGCTGGGGCGCGCGGCGTAGTCGAGCGAGAGCTTCGGCGTGTAGGGGACGAGGGTGAACTCGTTCGTGTCGGGGAGCGCCAGCTGGGCCGAGTCGAGCAGGGCACGGATGTCGAGGGGGGCGGGCACCGCCTTGCTCGAGGTGTCCCCCGGGGCGCGGACCTGGTCGGCGCGGCGGAACCCGCCCGGGGTCCGGTACAGGGCACCGCCCTGCCGCACCTCGGGCCGCGCGGGGACGCTGTCGGTCGGCGCCGGCGCGGGCCGGACCGCCGCGGCCACCTCCGGCCGCGGGGCGGCCGGGAGCGGGGCGGCCCAGCGCGCCCGCTTGAGCCCGCGGGGGTTCTCCAGGGTGTAGACATCGGTGTTGGTCCGCTCGAAGTAGACGAACCCGATGCGGTCGGCCCCCGCGGCCCAGGTCAGCACCGGCGAGAGCGGTGTCACCCCCTGCGCCCCGGTGTAGAAGTCGGTGAGCTGGTAGAGGGCCCCCTCCTCCAGCTCCGCCAGGAAGATGTTGCTGATGCCGTTCCGGTCGGAGACGAACGCGATCGAGCGGCCATCGGGCGACCACTGGGGGGAGATGTTCTTGCCCCGGTCCATCTCCGGCAGCACGTCGATCCGTCCCGAGCCGAACTCGTAGACGGCCAGCCGCAGGTTGCTGAAGGCCAGGTCGTCGAAGTCGGTCCCGGGGCCGCGGTCGGTGACGAAGGCGAGGCGGGACCCGTCGGGCGACCAGGCCGGCTGCAGGTCGGCATAGCGGTCGGCGGTGAGGCGGGTGAGCCCGCCGGTCTCGCGGTCGATCACGTAGAGGTCGGAGAGGCCGCCGTCGTAGCCGGTGAACGCGATCCGCTTCCCGTCCGGGCTCCAGGTCGGGTTGGTGATGCCGTTCAGGTCCACCTCGAGCCGCTGCACCACCTTGTTGCGCTGGACGTCGAGCACCACGATGTCGTCCTGCGGGCCCCGCTTCACGGCGTAGGCCAGGTAGCGGCTGTCGGCCGACCAGGCCCCGCTGGCGCTCAGGTAGCGCAGGCTCTCGTAGTCGGGGGAGAGGGAGGAGCGGAGCAGCCGGCGCTCCACCTTGCCGGTCCGCCCGTCCGCCAGCCAGGCGTCCATGAAATACCCACCCCGCTCGCTCAGGTACGCGATCCAGCGCCCGTCCGGGGAGAGGGCCGGGGCCACGTGGAGCTGGCCGTCGTCCTGCTCCTCGGTGAGCAGCGGTTGCGCGATGGTGCGGGCCTTGACCCGGAGCCCGATCTCGGGCAGGAAGCGGCGCTGCATCTCCGACTGCCACTGGGCCGAGAGCTCGGCCAGGGTCATCCCGGTCACCCGCCGGAAGGCCCCCTCCACCCCGCCGGCGAGGGTGCCCTGCAGCACCGCCCCGACCGCCTCGTCTCCCCACCGCTCGGAGACCCAGCTCCAGAACGCGTGCCCGAACCGGTAGGGGAAGAACTCGTAGGGCCGGAGCGTCATCTGCTGGATGCTGGGCAGCCGCCCCTCGACCGCGGCGTCCCGGATCCACATCTCGGTCTCGGGCGTCATCGGCCCGAGGGAGAGGAACTCCGCCATGCCCTCGGCGAACCAGAGCGGCGGGTTGATGGCAATGAGGGTGTTGAGCCCCGCGCCCGCGGTGCCCCGGCTCCAGATGTCGTACTGGAACTGGTGCACCATTTCGTGCATCAGGACGTGCTCGAACTCGCGGTAGGACCCGGTGAAGGGCAGAACGGCGCGGTGCCGGTAGAAGTCGGTGACGCCGCCGGTCGCGTCGCCCGGGTCGAAGTCGACGCCGACGGCGTTGGTCTGGGCGAAGTCGCTCTGGGAGGCGTACAGGATGATCGGCTTCCGCTCGCGGAACTCGTGGTTCATGAGCCGGGAGAGCCGGGCGTACGAGCGCTCCGCCATCCGGGCGGCGTCGAGCGCGGCCTCGCGCTCGCGCGCGTAGTAGTGGACGTCGAAGTGCTCGGTCTTGATGACCTCGAACTCGAACCCCGTGTACTGGACCTTGTTCTGGCCGAAGTACTGCGCAGCCGCCGGCCCGGGCAGGGCGGCGAGCAGGCACAGCGACAGGGCCACGCGTCGGGTCATCGATCCGTTCCTCCGGCATCCGGATGAATGGCCGGGGCATCGTTCCAGAGGCGCTCGAGCTGGTAGAAGGCCCGTGCCTCCGGGTGGAACAGGTGCACCACCACGTCAATGTAATCCAGCAGGACCCACTTGCCGCCGAGCCCCTCCACGTGGTGCGGCCGGTATCCGGCACGCTGCATCCGGTCCTGGATCCAGTCGGCCAGGCCGCGGACGTGGGCGTCCGAGGTGCCGGAGGCGATGACGAACCAGTCGGTCGCGTCGGCCAGCCCCCGGAGGTCCAGGACCACCAGGTCGCGGGCCTTCCGGTCCTCGGCGGCCTCGACCGCCACCCGGACCACCGGGGCCAGCTCGGGCTTGCGCGCGGCGCGCGCCGGCCGGCTCACGTGGCGGGCACCCGCGTCGGGGTACCGTCCTCGACCTGCCAGGCCACTCCCCACGCCCCCGGCCCGACGTGCACCGCGAGGGCCGGGGTCACCGGGGCCACCAGCACATCCTTGGGTCGGAAGGCGGCCACCAGCGCGTTCCGCAGCCGCCCGGCCACCTCGGCCGCGTCGGCGTGGACCACGCCGAAGCGGAGGGCCCGCGGCCTCGGGCTGAGCCGCTGGTCGAGAATCCGGAGCACCCGGGGGATCAGGTTCTCCCGCCCGCGCACCCGGTCCACCGGCTGGACCCGCCCGTCGCGGTCGAGCTCGAGGATCGGCTTCACGGCGAGCATCGTGCCGAGCCACGCCCGGCCCCGGCTCACCCGACCGGACCGGATCAGGTTGTCGAACCGGTCCACCGTGACCAGCAGGCCCGACTGGTCCCGGACCCGCGACACCTCCCGTCCGATCTCCACCGCCCCCCAGCCCGACTCGGCCAGCTCGGCGGCCCGGAGGGCCAGGAGCCCGAGCCCCAGACTGGCGGACCGGCTGTCGACCAGGTGAATCCGGCCCAGGCCGCTCGCCCGGATGGCCGCCGCGCACGACTGGTACGTGCCCGAGAGCGCCGAGGCGAGGATCACCGCCAACACCTCGTCCGACTCGCTCCGGGCGTCGCGGAGGGCCTGGAGGAAGTCGGCCGGGGTCGGCTGAGAGGTGGTGGGCGGTTCCCTCGCCTCCCGGAGCCGGCGGTAGAACTCGTCCGACTTGAGCTCCACCCGGTCCTTGAGC
>JAICEH010000081.1 GCA_025924275.1 Gemmatimonadales bacterium
CTGGTGAACGCCGATCCCGCGGAGATCGCGCTCGCGCCCAACACCAGCTTCGGCCTCAACCTGGCGGCGCTGGCCCTCCCGCTGCCGCCGGGGAGCGTGATCCTGGCCAGCGACCGGGAGTTCCCCGCGCTGGTCTATCCCTTCCGGCACCGGGCGCGGCACGGCGACCTGCGGTTCGAACTGCTGCCGGTGACGGCGGAGGGCTGGCCCGACGAGGCGGCCCTCGTCGCCCGGCTCGACGACCCGGCGGTCCGCTGCGTGGCGGTGTCGCTCACCCAGTTCGCCAACGGCTACACCGTGGACCTCGCCCGGCTCTCGCGCGAGACCCGGCGGCGGGGCATCTGGCTCGTGGTGGACGCGATCCAGGCCTGCGGGCAGGTGCCGGTGGACCTGCGCGAGACCCCGGTGGACCTGCTCGCCTGCGGTGCGCAGAAGTGGCTGCTCTCGCCCTGGGGCACCGGCTTCCTGTGGGTGCGGCCGGACCTGGTGCCCGTGCTCGAGCCGCCCTGGGCCGGGTGGATGGCCTTCGAGGGCACCGAGGATTTCACCCGGCTCTGCGCCTACGACCCCCGGCTTCGCCGGGACGCCCGGCGGTTCGAGATGGTGACGCTCGCCTTCCACGACTTCGTCGGGATGGCGGCCGCGGTGGACCTGCTCGCCGGCCTCGGCCCGGCGTCGGTGGCGGCGCACCTCCGGGAGATCCGCCGCCCGGTGGTGGAGTGGGCGGCGCGCCGGGACGTGGCCGTGACCTCGCCGCTCGACGCCCGCGCCTCGGGCATCCTGTGCGTGGCGCCGCCGGCGCCGGAGCGGGCCTTCGCCGCACTCGAGGCGGCGGGCGTTGCGGCGAGCCTGCGGGAGGGGGCGATCCGCCTCTCCCCCCACGCCTACAACACCGTGGACGAGATGGCACGCGTGGCCGAGGTGCTCGAGCGCGCCCGCTGAGATGCGGATCGCCTTCCTCGTCGTCCGGTTCCCGGTGGCCGCGGAGACGCCGTTCCTCAACCAGGTGACCGGACTGCTGGACCGCGGGCACGACGTGCGGATCTTCGCGGACGAGCGGTCCCAGAGCCTGGTCCACCCCGACGTGGCGCGCTATGGCCTCGAGGCGCGCACCTCCTGGCTCGGCCGGCCGCCCCAGGGCCCCCTGGCCCGCCTGGCCTGGGCGCGGCGGGCGCTCTCGGCCCGCGCCGGGCGGGAGCGGCGGCTGCTCCTCCGGGCCCTGGACCCGCGGCTCGGGCGCCACGCCCGCACCCTCAACCTCTTCGCGCAGACCCTCCGCTATCTCCCGGGCGAGCGGTTCGACGTGGTGCAGGCCTGCTTCGGCCCCGACGGGATCCGGGCGGAACGGCTCCGCCGGATCGGGGTCCTCCGGGGGCCGATCGCCACCGCCGTCCGTGGCTATGACCTGAGCAAGTATCTCCGGCGCCGCGGCGCCGGCGCGTACGCGCCGCTCTTCCGCGCGGGCGAGCGGTTCCTCCCGGTCTGCGCGGCGCTCGCCGGGCGGCTCCGGTCGGCCGGCTGCCCCCCCGACCGGATCACCGTCCACCACACCGGCATCCGGCTGGCCGACCATCCCTTCCGCCCGCGGGAAGCCCCCCGCGGCCGCCCGCCGCGGCTGGTGTCGGTGGGGCGCCTGGTGGAGAAGAAGGGCATCGCGCACGCGCTCGACGTGGTGGACGCGCTTGCGCGCGAGGGCCGCGCGGTCGAGTATCACGTGGTCGGCGACGGCCCGCTCCGTGCCGAGCTGGAGGCGCGCGCCCGGGGCTGCCCCACGGGCGCCGTCCGGTTCCACGGCGCGCTCCTCCCGGCCGAAGTCCGCGCCGTGCTGGAGGGGATGGACGCGTTGCTGGCGCCGCACGTCACCGCGGCAGACGGCGACGAGGAGGGCATCCCCAACGTGCTCAAGGAGGCGATGGCGCTGGGGCTCCCCGTGGTCACCACCCGCCACAGCGGCATTCCCGAGCTGGTCACGGACGGCGAGAGCGGTTGGCTGGCGGCGGAAGGCGACGGGGCCGGCCTGGTCCGCGCGGTGCTGGCCCTGCTGGACCACCCCGCGCGGTGGGCGCCGGTCACTGCCGCCGCGCGCGCCGCGGTCGAGCGCGGGTTCGACATCGACCGGCTGAACGACCGCCTGGTCGGGATCTACGAGGCCCTGGCGTCCCGGCGCACCCCGGAGGGCGGATGACCACGTTCGAGGAGCACCTGGCGCAAGGGTACGGCTTCGGAGGCCCAGGCCTCGTGCTCGGCGCCGCGCTGCACGAGGGCCGGACCCACCACCCGCCCCACGTGCGGATCCCGCTGGCGATGCTCAACCGGCACGGGCTGGTGGCGGGCGCCACCGGCACGGGCAAGACCAGGACGCTCCAGCTTCTCGCCGAGCAGTGCGCGGCCCAGGGCATTCCCGTCTTCGCGGCCGACGTGAAGGGCGACCTGGCCGGCATCGCCCGGCCCGGCACCGCCAACCCGAGGATCGAGGAGCGGGCCGCGAGCGTCGGCCTCCCCTGGGCGCCCGCCGGTGCCCCCGCGGAGTTCGTGAGCCTCACCGGCCGGCTCGGCGCCCAGCTCCGGGCCACGGTGAGCTCGTTCGGGCCGCTGATGCTCGCCAAGGTGCTCGACCTCAACGACACCCAGACCGGCGTGCTCACGCTGGTCTACCGCTACTGCGACGAGCACGGCCTCCCGCTGCTCGACTTCGCCGACCTGCGCACCGTGCTCCGGTACCTCGGCTCCGACGAGGGCCGGGCGGAGCTCGAGGCCGTCGGCGGCGCCTCCAGGCAGACGCTCGGCGTCCTGCTCCGCAAGATGGTCGAGCTCGAGGCGCAGGGGGCGGAGCGGTTCTTCGGCGAGCCGGAGTTCGACGTCCGGGACCTGCTCCACGTCACCCAGGACGGGAAGGGGATGGTGACGTGCCTCGAGCTGGCCGACGTCCAGGACCGGCCCCGGCTCTTCTCCACCTTCCTGATGTGGCTGCTGGCCGAGCTCTACCAGGCGCTGCCGGAGGCGGGCGACCTGGAGAAGCCCAGGCTGGTGTTCTTCTTCGACGAGGCGCACCTGCTCTTCCGGGACGCCCCCAGGCCGTTCCTGGAGCAGGTGGAGCAGGTGGTGCGGCTGGTCCGCTCCAAGGGCGTGGGGGTCTTCTTCGTGACCCAGACCCCGAAGGACGTCCCGGCCAGCGTGCTGGCGCAGCTGGGCAACCGGGTGCAGCACGCGCTCCGGGCCCACACCCCGGAGGACGACGCGGCCCTCCGCGCCACGGTACGCACCTTCCCCAAGACCACCTTCTACGACCTGGACGAGACCCTCACCACGCTCGGCATCGGCGAGGCGGTAGTCACCGCACTCGACCCGAAGGGCGTGCCCACGCCGGTCGTCGCCGCGCGCCTCGCCGCGCCGGCGAGCCGGATGGCCCCGCTCACGCCCGAGGAGTTCCAGGCGGAGCTGGCCGCCTCCGACCTGATGGCGGAATACGGCCCGGCGGTGGACCGCGAGAGTGCCCACGAGATGCTGGCGCGACGGATGGAGCGGGCCGCCGAGGCGAAGGCGGAGACGGCTGAGGAGGAGGGAATGGCGCGCGCCCCGCGGGGCCGGGCGACGAAGTCGGTCGCGGCGGTCACCGTGGGCGCCCTCGCCGGGGCGCTCGGCCGCACGGTGGGGCGGGAGGTGATCCGCGGGATGTTCGGGCTGCTGGGGGCCAAGCCGCCGAAGGCCACGCGACGGCGGAGGTAGACGGGGAACTGGGAACGGGGAACGGGGAACCGGCCGCGCCTCCGCGCCCCGGCCCGGTTCGCAGCTACTTCCCGCTCCCCGCTCCCCGCTCCCCGCCCCCCACCACCAGCATGGCGTAATTCTTCCGCCCCTTCTGCAGCACCACCCACCGGCCGTGCAGCAGGTCCGCGGCGGTGAGGCGGCGGTCGGGTCCGTCCAGCTTCGCCCCGTTGAGCGCGAAGCCGCGCTGGGTGAGCCCGCGGCGCGCGTCGCCCTTGGAGGAGGCCAGGCCGGCGGCCACCAGGGCGTCGGCCACCGGCAGCCCGCCCCCGAGGGCGGCCGGGTCGAGCGGGACCGTCGGCACCTCGCCGGCGATCACCTCCAGCACCTCCGCCGGCGCGCCGGCCACGTCGTCGGCGCCGAACAGCAGCCGGCTCGCCTCGATCACCCGCCGCACCACGTCGGTGCCGTGCACCCGACCGGTCACGTCCTCGGCGAGCAGCCGCTGCGCCATCCGGGCCGCGGGGTCGCTCACCGTGTCGTCCATCGCCTCGGCGATCCGGGCGGGGGGAGGAAAGTGAAGGTCCGGAGCAGCCGCTCGACGTCGCGGTCGTCGGCGTTGAGCCAGTACTGGTAGAACCGGTAGGGGCTGGTCTTCGCCGGGTCGAGCCAGACGTTGCCCGCCTCGCTCTTGCCGAACTTGGCGCCGGACGCGGTGGTGAGGAGCGGCAGCACCAGGCCGTGCGCCTGGGCGCCGTCCCGCTTGCCGATCAGCTCGATGCCGGCGGTGATGTTCCCCCACTGGTCGCTGCCACCGAGCTGCAGCTCGCAGCCCTCGCTCCGGTGGAGGTGGGCGAAGTCGTAGGCCTGGAGCAGGGCATAGCTGAACTCGGTGAAGGAGATGCCGGTCTCCAGCCGGCTCCGGATCGCCTCCTTCTGCAGCAGGTAGCCGATGGAGAAGTGCTTGCCGGCGTCGCGGAGGAAGTCGAGCAGGCGGAGCTCGCCCAGCCAGTCGGCGTTGTTCGCCATCCGGGCGGCGCGGGGCCCGGTGAAGTCGAGGAAGCGCTCCAGCTGGATCCGGATGGCGGCGGCGTTGGCCGCCACCGCCTCCGGGGCGAGGAGCGGCCGCTCGGCCCGCTTGCCGCTGGGGTCGCCGATCAGGCCCGTGGCCCCCCCCACGAGCGCGATCGGCCGGCCGCCGGTCCGCTGCAGCCAGGCCAGTGCCATCACCGGGACCAGGTTCCCGACGTGCAGGGAGTCGGCCGTGGGGTCGAACCCCACGTAGCCGGTGATCGGGCCCCGCGCCAGGCGATCGGCGAGGCCCGGGGTGGCATCGTGCACCAGGCCGCGCGCGGCGAGGGCGTCGAGGAGGGTGGGCATCGCCGCGAATCGTATCCCGGACGCCGGTTGCGCGGGAGTGGCCCCGGGCCGGGGCCCGCCGCTAGTTTCGGTGATGCACCCGTTCCTCGAACGGCTGCGGGGCTGGTGGGCGGCCGCCTCCGGGCGCCAGCTCGTGCTCGTCGCCCTCGCCGCCGTCGTCGTCTTCGGC
The DNA here is from genome assembly GCA_025924275.1 of Gemmatimonadales bacterium. Taxonomy (GTDB): domain Bacteria; phylum Gemmatimonadota; class Gemmatimonadetes; order Gemmatimonadales; family GWC2-71-9; genus JAICEH01. The sequence continues at coordinate 5,255 of JAICEH010000081.1, forward strand.
GCCACCCTGCTGGGCGGGGCGTGGGCCTTCGCCTGCGCCGGCTCCCGCTGCCCCTCGACCGCGGGCCTCGCCGAGCACGACCCCGACCAGACCTCGAAGGTGTACGCCGCGGACGGCCGGCTCATCACCGAGCTCGGCCTGGAGCGCCGGACCGTCGTCCCCCTGGCGGAGATGTCCCCCGCGGTCATCGCCGCGTTCATCTCCACCGAGGACAAGCGGTTCTACCAGCACGGCGGGGTGGACTGGATCCGGGTGCTCGGGGCGGTCAAGGCGAACGTCCTGGCCCTCGGGGTGGAGGAGGGCTTCTCGACCATCACGATGCAGCTGGCCGGGAACCTCTGGCCCGAGGACATCAACCGCCGGGAGCGCACCCTGGGCCGGAAGCTGCGCGAGGCGAAGGTGGCGCGTGCCATCGAGCGCCGCTACTCCAAGGACAAGATCCTCGAGCTCTACCTCAACCAGATCGACCTCGGGAACCGCGCCTTCGGGGTCGAAACCGCCTCCCAGCGCTACTTCGGCAAGTCGGTGCGGGACCTGAACGTGGCGGAGGCCGCTGTGCTCGCCGCGGTGCCGAAGGCGCCCTCGTACTACAACCCGCGCCGGTACCCGCAGCGGGCGCTCCGCCGCCGGAACCTGGTCATCGGCCTCTTGGCCGACGCTGGCTACCTGGAGGCCGCCGAGGCGGAGCGGTGGAAGGCCTGGCCGCTCCAGCTCTCCTCCCGCTCGGATTTCAGCGGGGTGGCGCAGTACTTCGTCGAGTACGTCCGCCAGCAGCTGGAGGCGCGGTTCGGCAGCGACCTCTACCGCTCCGGCTACCGGGTCTACACCACCATCGACCTCGAGATGCAGCAGGCGGCGGAGCGGGCCCTCGAGGCCCAGCTCCAGGCCATCGAGGGCGGGCGGGAGTACGGCCGCTTCCCGCACCCGACCTATCGCCAGTACCTCGACAGCCTCGGGGAGGACGCCGCCCGCACCGACGCGACCGGGCGGAGTCCCTACCTCCAGGGGCTCGCCGTCATCCTCGACGCCCGCACCGGCGCCGTGCGCGCGATGGTGGGCGGGCGCGACTTCGACGACAGCAAGTTCAACCGCGCGGTGCAGGCCCGGCGGCAGGCCGGCTCCACCTTCAAGCCGATCGTCTATTCCGCCGCGCTCCGCGCCGGCGTGCCGCTCAGCCACCTGCTGGTGGACGAGCCGATCAGCGTGGAGGCCGTGCCGGGCGAGCCTCCCTGGGAGCCCAAGAACTACGACCTCGCGTTCGAGGGCCCGATGACGCTGCGGAAGGCCCTGTACCGCTCGCAGAACATCCCGGCCATCAAGCTCGGGATGGAGATCGGCGAGCAGGCGGTGATCGCCGAGGCGATCCGCTACGGCCTGACCGCCACGCGCATCCCGCCGGTGCCGTCGATCCACATCGGCGCCGTGGACGTGAGCCCGCTCGAGATGATCGCCGCCTACACCGCGTTCGCCACCTCCGGCATGCGCGCCCTGCCCAGCTCGATCGCCCGGGTGGAGGACCGCACCGGCCGGATCCTCTGGGAGCCGCAGGCGCGCTCCACGATGGTGATGGACGTGGACCAGGCGTGGCTCATCCGCGACGTGCTGCGCGACGTGGTGCGCCGCGGGACGGCCACCCGCGCCGCGGCGGGCCTCGCCGTGCCCGCCGGCGGCAAGACCGGCACCACCAACGACTACAAGGACGTCTGGTTCATCGGGTTCACCCCCGACCTGGTCGGCGGGGTGTGGGTGGGGTTCGACCAGCCCACCCGGATCATGAACAACGCCCAGGGCGGGCGCCTGGCGGCACCGGCCTGGGCGCGGATGATGCGCGAGATCTACGAGCGGCGGCCCACGCCGACCGATTGGACCCGCCCGGCGGGCCTGATGTTCGAGGAGATCGACGCGAGCACCGGCTATCGCGCGGGGCCCTTCTGTCCGGCCGACGTCCGGCAGGTGGAGTGGTTCCTTCCCAACACCGCGCCGCTCGAGGTCTGCCCCGTGCACTCGCCCTTCCTCGGGGCCGGCACCTCGCCGCTCCCGCCGGTCCACTGAGGCGATGCTCCGGCTCCGCGCCGACTGGCTCCTGCCGGTGACCGCCCCGCCCCTCCCGGACGGGGCGGTCCTCGTTGCGGCGGGCGGGCGGGTGGCCGCGGCCGGGCCCGACGCCCGGGTGCCGCGCCCGCCGGGAGTTCCCGAGCTGGCGCTGCGCCACGCCGCGCTCCTCCCGGGGCTGGTGAATGCCCACACGCACCTGGAGCTGACCGGCCTGGGGGGAAGGGCGGAGGAGGACGACTTCGTCGCCTGGATCGGCACCATCCGCCGGCTCAAGGCGGACCGGACCTGCGGCGAGGCCCTCGCCGCCGCGCGCGCGGGGATCCGGGAGGGCTGGGCCCGCGGTGTGACCACCGTCGCCGATACCGGGGACAGCGGCGCGGCGCTCCGCGCCCTCGCCGAGCTGGGCGGCAGCGGCGTGGCGTATCACGAGGTCTTCGGCCCCGACCCGGCCCAGGCGGCGGAGAGCCTGGCGGGCCTCCGCCGGGCCGTCGCGGAACTCCGCCCGCTCGAGAGCGCGCGGGTGCGGCTCGGCGTCTCGCCCCACGCGCCCTACAGCGTGTCGGGACCGCTCTACGCCGCAGTGGCGGGGCTCGCCGCGGAGGAGGGACTGCCGCTCGCGGTGCACGTGGCGGAGTCGGCCGCGGAGTCGGCGCTGCTGGCGCACGGCGGGGGAGGGTTCGGGGCGGCCTGGGCCCGGCGCGGGATCGCGCCGCCGGCCAACGGCGTCACGCCGGTGGAGTGGCTCGAGCGCCACGGCGTCCTGGGCCCGCGGACGCTCTGCATCCACGCGGTGCGGGTCGGCGAGGAGGACGTGGCGCGGCTCCGCCGGGCCGGCGCGGCGGTGGCCCACTGCCCCGTGAGCAACCATCGCCACGGGCACGGCGCCGCCCCGCTCGCCGCCCTCCTGGCCGCGGGACTCCGGGTGGGCGTGGGCACCGATTCCGAGGTGAGCGTCGGCGCCACCGACCTCCTGGCGGAGGCACGCGCGGCGCGGGCACTCGCCGGCCTCGACGCGCGCGCGGCGCTCGCGCTCGCCACCGCCGGGGCCGCGGCGGCGATCGGGATGGCGGGGGAGGTGGGCGAACTGGCCGGCGGCGCGTGGGCCGACCTGCTGGCGGTGGCCGTGCCGCCCGGCGCGTCCGCCGCGGCGGTGGAAGAGGCGGTGCTCGCCGGCGGGCCCGCGGACGTCGTGGGCACGTGGCTCGGCGGCCGCCCGGTGTACCGGCGCGGAGGCGTCACTGTCCCGTAGCGGCCGCCCCCGCCCGCTTGCCGGCCCTCCGGCGCCCGCTTAGCGTACAGCAGTCTTCCACCCGACCCGGAAGGGACTCTCCCCCGTGCGCTGCCTCGCGCTCAACGCCTCCTTCGAGCCGCTCACCCTCGTGCCGGTGCGCCGCGCCCTGCGGCTCGTCATCGAGGGGAAGGCGGAGGTCGTCGAGGCGGAGCGGGACCAGGTGGTCCGAAGTGCGCGGCTGATGATGCCCAGGCCGGCGATCATCCGCCTCGTCCGGTTCGTGCACGTTCCCCGCCGCTTCCGCCGCCAGGTCACCAACACCTTCCTCTTCGCCCGGGACGACTACCGCTGC
>JAICEH010000082.1 GCA_025924275.1 Gemmatimonadales bacterium
CCCGGCGCCGCCGGCCCCACCTTCACCCGCCCGACCATCGGCATCGCCGCCGGCGCGCGCGCGCCGGGGCCCGTGGAGCCGCGCCGGAACCGGAGCATCGGCCGGGCCCCGGCCGGCTCCACCGGAGGCGGAGCCGCGATCACGGCGGCGGCGCCGTCGGTCACCGCGGCGGGCGCGGCCTCGGCGCGCGCCGACGGCTCCACCCGGATGCCGCCCTGGAATGCGTGGGGCGAGACCTCGTAGTCGTCGTCGCCGAGCTTGTGCACGTCCGCCACCTCGGCGTCGTGCGCCTGGCGGAGGAGCCGCGGGAAGCGGTGCGGCTGGAGCAGCTCGTCGTCGCGGCCGTTCAGGGCCACCATGCGGAGGCGGAGCGCCTCGTGGGCGGCCGGGGCGGGCAGCTCCGCCAGCGCGTCGGCCAGGAGCTCGAAGGCCCGCGCCAGCGTGAGCCCCGCGACCGGGGCGGCGGCCGGTGCCGCCACCTCCTCGCGCGTCCCCCTGCCGCCGCGGCCCCGGCGGCGCCGGCCGCGGCGCTCGCCGTTCTCGCCCGCGGCGTCCGCCGCGGGGGCCGATGCCACGGGGGCGGTGGGGGCGGGGACCGGGGCGGCGGCGGCCGTCTCGCGCGCCGGCCGGCCGCGGCCGCGGCCCCGGCTCCGCGCGCCATCCCGCGCGGCAGGGGCCGACACGGCGGCCCGCTGGCTGGGGGCCACCTCGAACTGGCCGTTCTCCATCTTGGTGACCGCGATCAGCCCCCGGTTCGCCGCCTCCTGCACGAACTTGGAGAACCGGTTGAAGCCGGCGTTCTTCTCGTCGAAGTTGGGGTCGGTCTGCTGCATCACCTGCTTGAGCCGGTCGGAGCGCATCACGTCGGAGTGCTGCGCCATCCGCTGCACCGCCTCCACCACCAGCTCCCACGGGTCCCGCTGGATGGACGGCGTGTCCACCTCGCGCGTGAGTCCCGCGAGGTCGCTGTAGGAGTAGTACTCGTCGCAGTTCTGGATCAGCAGGTCGCTGGCCGACTCGCGGATCCCGACCCCGATGACGTACTTCCCGTACTCCTTGAGCTTGATGACCAGCGAGGAGAAGTCGCTGTCGCCGCTCAGGAGGATGACGGTGCCGATCTCGGGCCGGGTGAACACCAGCTCGATCGCGTCGATGGCGAGCCGGATGTCGGTGGCGTTCTTCTTCGCCGTGCCGAAGGCCGGCGCGAAGATGAGGTCGATCGACGATTCCGACAGGGGCACGATGTACTGCGGGTAGCGTCGCCAGTCGGCATACGCCCGCTGGACGGCCACCTTGCCCCGGATGATGTCGCTGTCGAGGAGGGTCCGGAGCTCCTTGGTGAGGTCGGAGCGGATGCCCAGGGTGACGTTGTCGAAGTCGATCAGGAGTGCCGCATTGGGCGCGTGGGCGGGCCGCTCGGGGGCCCGCCCGGCCTTCAGGATGCCGGGTGTCACGTAGCGCTCATTTCCAGGCCCACCACCTGCGCAAGCTCACGCCGCTTCACCTTGCCGGACCCGGTCAGCGGGAACGCGTCGAAGAAGCGCACGAGGTCGGGCACCTTGTAGTCCACCAGCTGTTCGCGACAGAACTCCTTGAGCTCGTCGCCGGTCACGATCGCCCCTTCCACCGGCACCAGGCAGGCGCAGACGAGCTCCCCCAGGAGCTCGTGCGGGATGCCGACCACGCACACGTCCTCGACGGCCGGGTGCGTGCGGAGCACGTCCTCCACCTCGCGCGGGGTCACGTTCTGGCCCCCGCGGATGATCAGTTCCTTCCGGCGCCCGATGAGCTGGACGAAGCCCTCCTCGTCCAGCACGGCGAGGTCGCCGGTCAGGAAGTGACCCTCCGGGGTCGTGGCCCGCGCCGTCTCGCCCGGTGCGCGGTGGTAGCCGAGCATCACGTTCGGCCCCCGCACCGCCAGCTCGCCCACCGCCTCCAGCCCGTGCAGCGCCCCCGTCGCCACATCCACCACCCGCACGTCCACCCCGGGCAGGGGCCGGCCCACCGTGGTCGCCCGCTTGCCGGCCGGGTCGGACCGGCGCGTCAGCGACACCGTGGGGCCCGTTTCCGTCAGGCCGTAGGCGATCTCCACCTCGCACCACGCCCGGATGCGCCGCACCAGGTCGGGCGTCACCTGGCTTCCCCCCACCACCCCGCCCCGCAGCGTGCCGAGCGCCGCCCGGCCGAAGCCGGGATCGCGCATCAGCAGCTGGAACATCGTGGGCACGCCGTTGAGCCGCGTCACCCCCTCCTCGGCCACGAGCCGGAGCGCCTCGCCCGGCTCGAACCGCGCCTGGAGCACGGCCGTGCTGCCCGAGGCCACCACACCGGCGAGCATCGACACGCCGAAGACGTGCGCCAGCGGTACCGCCAGCAGGGTCCGCTCGTCCTCCCCGCCGCCCATCGCCTCCCAGGTGAGCCGGGCCGTCTCCACCAGGTTGCGGTGCGAGAGCAGCACCCCCTTGGGCTTGCCCATCGTCCCGGAGGTGAACAGCAGCGCCAGCGGGACGGTGGCGGGGTCCCCGGCCGGGGGAGCCTGGAAGCGCCCGGGATCGCGCGCCACCAGGTCTTCCCAGCGGACGATCCGCTCGTCCAGCCAGGCGTCCTCCGCATCGACCGTCACGACCAGCCGCAGGTCGGGGAGTTCCTGGAGCAGGTCGTCGAACAGTTCCAGGAAGTCGACGCCCCCCCACGCGGCCGGGACCACCACCGCCGCCACCTCGGCCTGCCGCAGCTGGTACTTGAGCTCGAGGTAGGAGAGGGCGGGGTCGAGCGGGACCAGGGTGAGGCCGAGGCGCGCGCCGGCGAGCGCTCCGACCACCCACTCGAGGCGGTTCGGCAGGTCGAGCCCCAGGCGGCTGCCGGGCCCGAGGCCCCGCTCGCTGAGCGATGCCGCGAGCGCGTCCGCCTGGGCCGCCACCTGCCGCCAGGTCCAGCGTGCGCCGCGATCCACCACGAACACCGCATCCGGACGGGTCCGGAGCTGTTCCTCGAAGGCAACGGCGAGGTGGCACGACGACACGATGGCGACACTCCCCAGGGTCCCGACAGCCCGGGAATATAGCCCGGGGCCCGGGGCCGGGCCACGCCGGCCGGTCGGTGAGCTGGAGCGGAGGTCGAGCAGCGAGGCGGGGGGCCGCCGTGCGGTCAGGCGGGTCCCCCGGCCGGCGGGAGGTCGAGGACGAAGAAGAACCGGGTGCCCTTCCCCGCCTCGGTCTCCACCTGGAGGCTCGAGCCCATCGCCTCCACCAGCTTCCGGCAGATGGAGAGCCCGAGGCCCGAGCCCGAGAAGGTGTACTCGCCGGGCTTGTGCCGGCGCCGGAAGGGTTCGTAGAGGGTCAGCATCGCCTCGGGCGGGATGCCGTGCCCGGTGTCCCGCACGGCGAACTCGACCTGGTTCCCCCGCCCGGCGGTGGCCGTCACTTCCACCTGGCCCTCGTCGGTGAACTTGAGCGCGTTGGTGGTCAGGTTGAGCAGGACCCGCGACAGCGCCACCGGGTGCCCCTGGCGGAAGTCCCGTTCCGGGCCCGCGAGCGAGACGGCGATGCCCTTCTCCTCCGCGATCGGGCGGACGATGTCGCCCACCGAGCCGAGGATGTCCCGCACCGAGAAGGGAATGGACTCGAGGTCCACCAGGCGGTCGCCGCCCCGGGCCAGCTCGATCACGTCGCTGGCCATCGCCGAGAGCCCGAAGGCGGCACTGTAGATCAGGCCGAGCTGCCGCTCCTGCACGGGGCTGATCGGCCCGCTCTGGCCCCGCTGGAGGGTCTCCGCCAGGAAGAGCACCGAGGTGAGGGGCGAGCGCATGTCGTGCGCCACCTCGACGACGAGCTCGAGCCCGTCGGGCCCCGAGAGCCGGTCGGCGAAGTGCTGGGCCCAGTCGGGCTCGATGCGGTGCTGCACCAGCTCGAAGGCGGTGAGCACCCGGAGGAGCTCCACGCTCTCGGGCAGCGGGGACAGGGCGGCGGCGCGCTGGAGGACGTGGCTGCGGAGCAGGGTCAGCACCCGACGGGCGAGCGGGGTGCAGGGGAGGCGCCCGCCGGGGTGCTCGTGGTCGTCGGCCGCCTCGCGCACGGCCTCGCCCAGCCGGAGGGCGAGCTCGCGCACCTCGGCTTCGGAGGCGCTGTCTTCCGCGAGTTCCCGCCACCCGGACACCACCCGATCGGCCGCGTCGTCCACCGCCGCCCAGACCCGGGCCGAGACCGGCGGCACCACCTCGCCCCCCGTGCGCGCCGCCGGCAGCACCCGGGGCGGCGTGAACCGGGCCGGCCCGCCCCGCGCGGGCGGCGACGCGGGCAGCGAGGCCGGGTCGGTCACTCCGCCGGTCCCGACAGCTCGTCGCGCTGGAGCCCGTGCTTGTCGAGCAGCCGGTAGAGGGTGGTGCGGTCGATGCTGGCCAGCCGGGCCGCCTTCGACATGTTGCCGTTGGCCCGCCCGATGACGCGGCCCAGGTACTCCTTCTCGAACTGGGCCACCACCCGGTCCTTGGCCAGGTGGTAGGCCTCCTCGTACAGCCCGGGCGACAGCCCGACCTCCGTTCGCCCGTCCGCGGCGGGCTCGTCGTACAGCGGGATGTCGCGCGGCTCGATGGCCTGCTCCGGCTCGCAGAGCACCGCCACGTGCTCGATGACGTTCTGCAGCTCGCGCACGTTGCCGCGCCACGCGCGGCCACGGAGGAAGCTGATGGTCTCGTCGGTGAACCGCGGCATCCGGTCGCCCATCTGGCGGTGGCGGAGCCAGAACATGGCCAGGAAGTGGTTGGCCAGGAGCGGGATGTCCTCCGGCCGCTTGCGGAGCGGCGGCAGCTTGATCGGCACCACGCGGAGCCGGTAGAACAGGTCCTCGCGGAGCACGCCCTGGGCGACGGCGTCCTGCGGGTCCCGGTTCGTGGCCGAAATGAAGCGGACGTCGACCACCGCGTCGGGCTGCTCGCTCCCCACCCGGCGCACCACCCCGTCCTGGATGACCCGGAGGAGCTTGGCCTGGAGCGGCGGGGTCATCTCGGTCAGCTCGTCGAGGAAGAGCGTGCCGCCGTTGGCGGTCTCCAGCAGGCCGGGCTTGTCCCGGTCGGCGCCGGTGAAGGCGCCCTTCCGGTGGCCGAACATCTCCGACTCGAGCAGCGGCTCCGGCAGCGCCGCGCAGTTGACCGCCACCAGCCGGCGGCTGGACCGCCGGCTGTGGTGGTGGATGAACTGCGCGATCTGCTCCTTGCCGGTGCCGCTCTCGCCCGTGATCATCACCGAGGCGTCGGTGCCGGCCACCTTGCGCGCCAGCTCGACCGCCTCACGGAACGGCGCGGCGATGCCGATCAGGGCGAACTTCTCGCCCTGGCCGCTCTGCCGCATCACCTGGATGCGGAGGTCGTTGGTCTCGCGCGCCACCATGACGGCGTGCGAGGCGCGGCCCACGAGCACCTGGAGGTGCGTGGCGGAGAAGGGCTTGGGGAGGTAGTCCCAGGCGCCGGCGCGCAGGGCCTCGATGCTCGTGGCCACGCTCGGGTTCCCGGTCATGACGACGACGATCGTGTCCTTCGCGGCCTGCAGCGCCGCCTGGAGGATGTCCATCCCCGAGACCTGGCTCATGTACAGGTCCACGAGGATGATGTCGAACCGCCGCCGGCGCACCGCCTCGAGCGCCTCCTCGCCGCGACCGATCACGGTCACGTTGTACCCGTCCATCTGGAGCACGCTGGCGCAGCTCTCCCGGAGCGTGCGCTCGTCGTCCACCACCAGGACGCGGATGCTCGCCTTCACCTCGGGGGGGATCGCCAGCGGGTCGCGCCGGGCGGCATCACCCCCCGGGCTTCCGGCCGCTGCTGCCACCGCCGAACTCGTCATCCGGGCCGTCCAGTCTCGAAATGGAATATCACGTTGACCCCCGCCCCGCCTTCGTGGTCACAACTCGACACCCGTGACAATCGTGCAGCATCGCAATACGGCAAAATATTGCATTTCGCCACACGAAACCGAAGCATTCCCGTTGCACTTCGGCAACAGCTGCGCAACACTATTGCCTCAGGAGCCTCGGCGGCGCAACACTTTGGGGCGTTCCCCGCGGGGACCGGCACCCCAGGGCAACGGAAGTTCGGTGCCGTGCGGTGACCGGGGTGACGGTACCGCCCTTGCGTGGGTCGTAGGGTTGTTCGGCCCGGCCGTTGCGCCGGGTCCCTGACTCATCCCGTCGAGCGGACTGATGGCCGGAGAACTCGTACCTACCGTCGGGCAGTCGGACTCTCCCTACCTCCCCGTGCCCGGCGCGACGGGGGGCAATGGCGCCTACCCCCAGGCGCCGGCGATCGAGGAGGAGCAGGGGATCCAGTGGGGCCGCTACATCGCCGCCCTGCAGCGATACCGCTGGCTCATCCTCGGGGTCACGATCCTGGGCACCGGGCTCGCCGTGTTCGCCACCCGGTTCATCAAGCCGGAATACACCGCCTCGGCCACCATCTGGATCGAGCCCCGCCGGAGCGAGGGCGCCGCACCGATCCGCGCCGAGCAGCTCCTGCAGCAGACCTTCGCCTGGGTGGAGCTGCTGCGCACCCCGGTGGTGCTCGATTCGGCCGCGCTCAAGATGAAGCTGTACCTCGAGCCGGCGGAGGCGAAGGACTCCGCCCTCTTCCGCGACTTCTCCCTGCTCAACCGCTTCTATCCCGGCCGGTACGTGCTCGCCATGTCGGAGGACGGGCGCACCTGGGAGCTCCGGATCAAGACCGGGGGGCTCGCCCCCGAGCGCGGAGCCGCCGGCGACTCGGTCGGCCGCCGGTTCGGGTTCGCATGGGTCCCGCCCCGCGAGCGGATGGGCAAGGACCGCGAGGTCGAGTTCCGGGTCCGCCACCCGCGGGACGCCTCGATGCAGCTCGGAGCCGAGCTGATCACCCAGACCGCCGACGACGGGAACTTCCTCCGGGTGGCCCTGACCGGCACCGACCCGCACCGGATCGCGAACACGCTCAATGCGGTGACCGACCAGTTCGTGGCGCTGGCCGCCGACCTCAAGACCCGCAAGGTCGTGGACCTGATGGGCGTCCTGGCGAAGCAGGTGGAGTACGCCGCGGACAACGTGCGCCGGTCGGAGTCGGCCCTGGAGGGGTACCGCACCTCGACCATCACCCAGCCGTCCGAGACGCCGATCGTCTCCGGCCTCGCGGCCACCCAGAACCCGGTCCTGTCCAACTACTTCGAGCGGAAGCTCCAGTCCGAGGCGATGCGGGAGGATCGCGAGGCGCTGCAGGCCGTGCTGGCCCGCGCGCGAGGCGGCGACTTCTCGGTCGACGCCTTCCAGACCGTGGCCTCGGTCCAGGGGGCCCCCGACCTCAAGCTGGCCCTCGCGGAGGTGTCGAGCGCCGAGGCGGAGCTCCGGGCGCTTCGCTTCCGCTATACCGACGAGCACAAGCCGGTGCAGGAGCTCACGGCGCGGGTGAACCAGCTCAAGACGGAGATCGTGCCCCAGTACGCCACGGCGCTCATCGCCCAGCTGCAGGCGCAGGAGCGCGAGCTCAACCAGACCATCGCCACGCGGACCCGGGAGCTGCAGGGCATCCCGACCCGCACCATCACCGAGCAGAAGCTCACCCGCGACGCGCAGAGCGCCGAGCGGCTCTTCCTCGAGCTGCAGGCCCGCTACGAGGAGGCCAAGCTGGCCGCGGCCAGCGCCCAGCCCGACGTGCAGGTGCTGAGCGAGGCGGTGCCGCCCACCCAGCCGGCCCAGAACGAGGCGATCCGGCTCATCCTGATGGGCTTCCTGGCGAGCCTGGGCGCGGCGGTGGCGCTGGCCATCCTCCTCGACCAGCTCGACAAGCGCTTCCGCTATCCCGAGCAGGTCACCAACGAGCTCGGCCTCGCGATCCTCGGCGCCGTCCCGACGATCAACAAGACCAAGGTGAACGAGCGCGACCCCGAGGAGGCGGCCCAGATCATCGAGGCGTTCCGGACCATCCGCCTCAACCTCGCCCACTCCTACGGCGCGGCGGGCCCGGTGCTCCTCACCATCTCGAGCCCCAGCCCGGGGGACGGCAAGTCGCTGATCTCGTCCAACCTGGCGCTCTCCTTCGCCGAGGCGGGCTACACCACCGTGCTGGTGGACGGCGACATCCGCCGGGGCGAGCTGCACCGGATGTTCAACCTCAGCCGGCGCCCGGGGCTCATGGACTGCCTGACCGGGGATGCGCAGCTGGCGGAGATCCTCCAGCCGACCACCCACGGGGGCCTCACCGTGGTTCCCTGCGGCAGCCGCCGGCACCAGGGTCCCGAGCTGCTCGGCTCCACGGCGATGCAGCACCTGATGGCGGAGCTCAAGGGACGCTACCAGGTCGTGCTGGTGGACAGCCCGCCGCTCTCGGCCGGCATCGACCCGTTCGTGCTGAGCGCCGCCACCGGCAACATGATGCTGGTGCTCCGCTCGGGCGAGACGGACCGCACCATGGCGGGGGAGAAGCTCCGGCTGATGGACCGGCTGCCGGTGCGGGTGCTGGGCGCCGTCATCAACAGCACCTCGACCTCCGGGGCGTACCGCTACTACCACTACGTCTACGGCTACACCACCGAGGACGAGGGGGCGCCGGCCAGCCTGACGGCGGGGGTGGCGCGAGGCTGAGGAGCACGGCGGAGCCGGATGGGAAGGGGGCCCGCCGGCCATCGCCGGCGGGCCCCCATCCCATGGCAGCGGGGCGTCAGGTCGCCGCGGCCACCGCGCAGGAGC
>JAICEH010000083.1 GCA_025924275.1 Gemmatimonadales bacterium
ACCACCACGCGACCAACACCGGCGCCATCATGGAGCTGGCCACGGCCTATCCCGGCAACACCGGGGTGCGCCCGGCCAGCGTGGCGCCGCTGGCCGAGATCCTCCGGCTCAACGGGTACAGCACGGCCGCCTTCGGGAAGTACCACGAGACGGCGCCTTGGGAGGTCTCGGTCTCCGGCCCGTTCGACCGGTGGCCCACCCATTCCGGGTTCGACAAGTTCTACGGCTTCATCGGCGGTGAGACCAACCAGTGGGCCCCGACGATCTACGACGGCACGGTCCGGGTCGAGCCGCCGCACGACCCCGCCTACCACTTCACCACCGACATGACCACGCAGGCGATCGCGTGGATGCGGGCCCAGCAGTCGCTCACGCCCGACAAGCCCTTCTTCGTCTACTACGCCACCGGCGCCACCCACGCCCCGCACCACGTGCCGAAGGCGTGGGCCGACCGCTACCGGGGCGAGTTCGACGCCGGGTGGGACAGCCTCCGGGCGGCCACCCTGCGGCGCCAGGTGGAGGCCGGGGTGGTGCCGGCGGGGACGCAGCTCACCGCGCGGCCGGCGGAGATCCCGGGGTGGGATTCCCTTTCGGCCGAGCGGAAGCGGCTCTTCGCGCGGCAGATGGAGGTCTTCGCCGGGTTCGCCGAGCACACCGACCACGAGGTGGGCCGCCTGGTGGAGGCCCTGGAGGGCATGGGGGAGCTGGAGAACACCCTCTTCATCTACATCGTGGGGGACAACGGCGCGAGCGCCGAAGGCGGGCCGGACGGGACCTACAACGAGACCCTGGCGCTCAACGGCATCGTGAGCGACGTGTCGTCCCAGCTGGGGCACCTCGACGAATGGGGCGGGCCCAACACCTTCCCCCACTTCTCCATCGGGTGGGCCCACGCCGGCAGCACGCCGTTCCAGTGGACCAAGCAGGTGGCCTCCCACTTCGGGGGCACCCGGAACGGGATGGTGGTCCACTGGCCGGCCCGGATCCGCGAGGGGCGGGGCGGGGTGCGCTCCCAGTTCCACCACGTGATCGACATCGCGCCCACGGTGCTCGAGGCGGCGGGCCTGCCCGAGCCGACCCGTGTCAACGGGACGGAGCAGCGGCCGATGGACGGCGTCTCGATGCTCTACAGCCTGGCCGACGCGGGCGCCGCTGACCGCCGGACGACGCAGTACTTCGAGATGTTCGGCAACCGGGCGATCTACCACGACGGATGGGTGGCGGCCACGCGGCACAGCATCCCGTGGCTGATGGCCAGGAACCCGCCGTTCTCGGAGGACCGCTGGGAGCTGTACCACGTGGCCGAGGACTTCAGCCAGGCCAACGACCTCGCGGGCGGGAACCCGGCGAAGCTCAAGGAGCTGCAGGACCTCTTCCTCCAGGAGGCGATCCGCAACAACGTCCTCCCGCTGGATGACCGGCGTTCCGAGCGGTTCGACCCGTCGATCGCCGGCCGGCCCGACCTGCTGGGGACGCGCACCTCGATGACGGTCCACGAGGGGATGACCGGGATCTCGCCCAGCGCCTTCATCAACACGATGGGGCGGAGCTACACCGTGACGGCCGAGGTCGAGATCCCCCCGGGGGGCGCCAACGGAGTGGTGATCGCGCAGGGAGGGCGGTTCGGGGGCTGGGCACTCTACCTCCGGAACGGCCGCCCGGCGGAGGTCTACAACTATGGCGGTCTCCAGCGGACCACGGTGACGGCGCCGGCAGCCCTGGCGCCGGGCCGCCACACCATCCAGTACACCTTCACCTATGACGGTGGGGCACCCGGTTCCGGCGGGATGAGCCGGCTGGCCGTGGACGGCAAGCCCGTGGCCGAGCGCCGGGTGGAGCGAACCATGCCGTACTTCCTGTCGGAGGAGGGCGTGGATGTGGGGGCGGACCACGAGACGCCGGTGACCGACGATTACGGGGCCAACCGCTTCACCGGACGGATCCTCGGTGTCACGGTCGCAGCCGAGCCCGCGCCGGCGGCCGGGACCTAGACCCGGAAGCCCCCCACGGCGCCGGTGAGGCGCTCCGCGGCCTCGGCGAGATGGTGCGCCGAGGCCGCGATCTCCTGGGTCGAGGCGGACAGCTGCTCGGCGGCGGCCGCGATCTCCTCGGCCGACGCGGCGTAGTCCTCGGTGCCGGCGGAGACGTCGCGCATCCGCTCACCGATCCCTCCCACCAGGGTCCGCACCTCGTCAGCCGACTGCGAGATCCGCCGGGTCCAGGCATCGGTGGCGTCGGCGTCGGCGGCGACCCGCGCGAGCCCCTCGGCGGCGGCCCGGGCCGCGTCCCGCGCCGCCAGGCCGCCCTGGCCCAGCAGGAGGAGGCGCTCCCTCGCGGTCCGCACCCGCTCGACCACCTGCTCCACGGTGGCGCTGGTGGTGGCGGCCGCCTGCTGGGCCTGGCCAGCGAGCTTCCGCACCTCCTCCGCCACCACCCCGAAGCCCCGTCCCGCGCCCTGCACGTCGCCCCGCGAGGCCTCGATGGCGGCGTTGAGCGCCAGCATGTGGGTCTGCTTGGCGATGGCCTTGGTCTGGGCGATGAAGGCCTCGATCTGGGCCGAGGACTCGCCCAGTGCCTCGGCGTCGGCTGCGGCGCGCTCCGCCTCCCCGGCGAGCCGCTCGAGCTCGGCGGTGCTGGCGTCCAGCCGCTCCCGGTGGGCGCGGGCGAGCCGGGCCAGCGCGGCGTTCCGCTCCGCCGCCTCGACCGCCCCGGCGGCCAGCGCCTCCACGATGGCCAGGATGCGGGAAGCGTCGTCGGCGGCGGCGCGCACCGTCTGCGCCTGGCGGTTGGCCCGCTCGGTGAGGTCGCCAGTGGTCCCGGCCACCTCCTGGGTGGAGGCGGACATCGCCTCGGTGGAGGCGGAGATCTGCTGGGCCATCGCGGCCGCCTCGGCGGACGCGTTCCGGATGGCACCCACCAGGTCGCGGAGGCTCCCGACCATCCGGCCGATGCCGCTGGTGAGCGGGTCGCGGGCGGAGCCCTCGACCTCGGCCCGGAGGTCCCCCGCCGCCACCGCGGCGGCCACGGCCTCTGCCGCGTCAAGCTGGCGGAACACGCGGCGCTCGAGCCAGGCCGCGACGAGCCACGCCACCAGGAGGAGCGTCGCCGCCACCACGCCCAGGGTGGCCGGCAGCTCGGCCGGCGCGGGCCCGAGCCCGGCGAACCGGTGGAGCGCCCAGAGGGCGGCGGCGGCGGCGAGGACGGCGAGGAGCCAGAAGCCGCCGAGGACGCGCGCCACGACGAGCGAGGGAACGCCGGCGAACCAGCGGGACATTGGGCCCCCGGAAGTGGGGTGGTGACGGGTGGTCGGAGGAAGGTTACGAACCCCTCCCCCCAGGCAGCAAGCGCCGCGGCCCGCGGCCGTCGCATCCCGCTTAGATTCCCCCGCTGGCCCTCACCCGTTCCCGACCCGACGCATGACCGATCGCCGACCCGACGCCGCCTCCTACGACCCGCAGGCCGTCGAGGCCAAGTGGCAGGCCCGCTGGGCCGAACGCCGCACCAACGAGGTCGACCTCGATCGCCCGGCGCGGCCGTTCTACAACCTGATGATGTTCCCCTATCCCTCCGCCGAGGGGCTGCACGTGGGGAACATGTTCGCCTTCACGGGCAGCGACTGCTACGGCCGGTTCAAGCGGCTCCAGGGCCACGACGTGTTCGAGCCGATCGGGTTCGATGCCTTCGGGATCCACAGCGAGAACTACGCCATCAAGCTCGGCATCCACCCGGCGGAACTGATCCCGCGGAACATCGCCAACTTCACCCGCCAGCTCACCCGGATCGGGGGGATGTTCGCCTGGGAGCACGCCGTCTCCACCACGGACCCGGCGTACTACAAGTGGACCCAGTGGATCTTCCTCCAGCTCCTCAAGGCGGGGAAGGCGTACAAGAAGCAGGCCGCGGTCAACTGGTGCCCGAGCTGCAAGACGGTGCTGGCCAACGAGCAGGTGGTGGACGGCCACTGCGAGCGGTGCGGCACCGCGGTCGAGCAGCGCCTGCTGGAGCAGTGGTTCTTCCGGATCACCGACTACGCGGAGCGGCTGCTCGCGAACCTGGACGACCGCACGAAGATGGACTGGTCGGAGACGACCACCACCGCCCAGCGGAACTGGATCGGCCGCTCGGAGGGCGCGGAGCTCGACTTCGCCCTCGAGGGAGGCGGCGCCATCCGGGTGTTCACCACCCGGGCGGACACGGTGTTCGGCGCCAGCTTCATGGTGCTGGCGCCGGAGCACCCGCTGGTGGACCGGGTCACGACCCCGGACCGCGTGGCGGACGTCGAGGCCTACCGCCGGGCGGTGGCCCGGCAGGACCTGGTGAGCCGGAAGGTGGCCGAGAAGGAGAAGACCGGGGTCTTCACCGGCGGGTTCGCCACCAACCCCGCCACCGGCCGGCCGGTGCCGGTCTGGGTGGCCGACTACGTGCTGATGGAGTACGGCACCGGGGCCATCATGGCGGTGCCGGGTCATGACGCGCGGGACTTCGAGTTCGCGGGGAGGCACGGGCTCCCGGTGGTGCGCGTGGTGGCCGGCCAGGGCGAGGACGCCGGCACCCCGCTGGTCGAGCCGTTCGTCGAGAACACCGGGGGGCGGCTGGTCAACTCCGGGCGGTTCGACGGCCTCGCGGTGCCGGAGGCCAAGCGGGCCGTGGTCGAGTGGCTCGCGGGGCGGGGAACCGCGGTGGCGAAGGTCCGTTACCGCCTCCACGACTGGACGATCTCGCGGCAGCGCTACTGGGGACCGCCGATCCCGGTCATCTACTGCGACGGCTGCGGCACGGTCCCGGTGCCGGAGAACCAGCTCCCGGTGCTGCTGCCGCCCATCGAGGACTTCCGGCCCGACGACAGCGGCATCTCGCCGCTCGCCCGCCACGAGGAGTGGTACTACGTCCCCTGCCCGTCCTGCGGGGCCCGGGCGCGGCGCGAGACCGACGTGTCGGACACCTTCCTCGACTCGGCGTGGTACCACCTGCGCTATCCGAGCACCGACTTCGCGGACCGCCCGTTCGACCCGGCCCGCACCGCCACCTGGTGCCCGGTGACGATGTACATCGGCGGGAACGAGCACGCGGTGCTCCACCTGCTCTACAGCCGGTTCATCGCGATGGTGCTCGGGGACCTCGGCCTCCTGGGCTTCGAGGAGCCCTTCCGCCGGTTCCGGGCCCACGGGCTCATCGTCAAGGACGGCGCCAAGATGTCGAAGTCGCGGGGCAACGTGGTGGTGCCGGACGAGTACATCGCGAAGTGGGGCGCCGACACCTTCCGGCTCTACCTGATGTTCCTCGGCCCGTTCCAGGAAGGCGGCGACTTCCGCGACGAGGGCATCAGCGGGCCGCGCCGCTTCCTCGACAAGGTGTGGGCCCTGGTGGAGCAGTGCGAGGGCACCACCCTCACCGGGAGCGAACTGCACCGGGGCGTGGTGGTGAAGTGGCACCAGACCAAGCGGAAGGTCACCGAGGCGATGGAGGCGCTCAGCTACAACACCGCCATCGCCGCCCAGATGGAGCTGCTCAACACGGTGCGGGAGTCGAACTGCTGCGAGCGGCACCTGGTGAAGGAGATGCTGGTGATGCTGGCCCCGTTCGCCCCCCACTTCGCCGAGGAGTGCTGGGCCCGACTGGGGCACGAGACCAGCATCTTCGACGCGGCGTGGCCGGCCTGGGACGAGGCGCTCACCGTGGAGGACCGGATCGAGATCGTGGTCCAGGTGAACGGGAAGACCCGGTCGCGGGTGGAAGTGGCCCGGGGGGCGGGGGAGGCGGCGGTGGTGGCGGCGGCCGTGGCCGACGAGACCGCGCGCCGGTTCGTGGACGGGAAGGAGATCCGGAAGAAGATCTACGTGCCCGGGCGGCTGGTGAACCTGGTGGTGGGGTGAGCCATGGACCGACCGGGCGGCCGGACGTTTCAGGCCCTGAAACATCCACTCCAAAGCCGGCGTAGGATGAGGGGTTCTGCCGGGGCCGGGGTGCGACGTTTCCCCCCCTCCCGGCATCCCTAGAACGACATGTCCCGGACCCTGGTGATGGATTCCTTCCTCCTGGCGGACGCCGAGTCGGTCGTGGCGCGGGCACGCGCCGGCGACCCCGCGGCGCTGGAGGCCATCTACCGGGCGTTCGAATCCCCCGTCTACAACCTGGCCCGCCGCATCTGCCGCTCGGTCGAGGACGCCGAGGACGTGCTGCAGGAGACCTTCTTCGAGGTCTGCCGCAGCATCCGGAGCTTCCGGGCGGAGGGGAGCCTCTGGGGCTGGATCCGCACCATCGCCGCGAGCAAGGCGCTCATGCGGCTCCGCCGGAACAAGTACCGGGACACCGACGAGCTGCACGACGAGGTGATGGCCTTCCGCCGGGAGGACGTGGGCCTGCGCATGGACCTGGAGGCGGCGCTCGAGCGGCTCTCGGACACCGCCCGCGTGGTGGTCTGGCTGCACGACGTCGAGGGCTATACCCACGACGAGATCGCGGCACTGATGGGGAAGACGACGAGCTTTTCCAAGTCGCAGCTCGCGCGCGCCCACCAGCGGCTCCGCCGGTGGCTGGGCGAGGAGGTGCCGGCGTGAGCGCGCACCTGTCGCTCGAGCAGCTGCTGGCACTCCGGGAGCCGGGCACCGAGCCGGGCACGGCGGAGGCACGGGCCCACCTCGCCGCCTGCCCGGCGTGTGCCGGGGAGTTCCGGCTGCTGGAGCAGCGCGCCGCTCGCCTCCGCGCCCTGCCGAGTCTCCGGCCCCCGCGGGACCAGTGGGGCGCGGTCCGGGCGCGTCTGGCCGACGAGCGCCGCCGCCGCCGGACGCGCTGGGCCGGTGTCGGCAGCGTGGCGCTGGCCGCCTCGCTCCTGGTGGCCGTGGTGGCCCGGGACCTCGCGACGCCGGCCCCGCTGGAAGCCTCCACCGCGCTCACCGCGGCGATGGCGCAGTCGCGCGTCCTCGAGGATGCGCTCCGGGCCTACCGACCGGAGGCACGGGTGGTGGACGGGTACACCGCCACCATCGCCGGGGAACTGGAGGAGCGGATCGCCCGGCTCGACCGGGAGCTCGAATCCTCCCAGTTCCTGGAGGAGCAGGGGGACCGGCACGAGGTGATGCTCCAGCTCTGGCGGGAGCGCGTGGGGCTGCTGGACGCGCTGGTGGACGTCCACCTCGCCAGCGCGAGCAACGTGGGGCTCTGACGATGCGCGCCCTGCCTGCCCGCACCCTGGCCTTCCTCGCCCTGCTGGCCGCCCTCCCCGCCTCGGCCCAGGAGCCGGCGTCCCAGCCCTCGCCGACCACCCGCCCGCCGGGCCCCGCCCCCCGCGCGCCGGCGCCACAGCTCTTCGAGATGCAGGTCTTCCCGCTCCGGCGGGCGCGGATGGGCATCACGGTGAGCATCGAGCCGCGGGCCACGGACTCTATCGGCGCCCTCGTCACCGCCGTGTCGCCCGGCGGACCGGCCGACCGGGCGGGGCTCCGCTCGGGGGACTTCGTGGTGGGCCTGGCCGGCCGGAGCGTCCTGGTTCCCGCTCCGCGCGCCGACGGCCTGATGCCGCCCGGGTACTCGCCGGGCATCCGGCTCATCGAGCTCGCCGCCCGGCTCAAGCCCAACGACACGGTGGCGGTGGAGTACCGCCGCGGGACCGCCCGGCGCACGGCGAGCCTGGTGACCGCGCCGGAGCCCGATTTCGAGGTGATGAAGGCGCGGCTCGACTCGCTCCGGGGCATGCGGGAGCTGGCCCGGGTGGAGGTGCTGGAGCGGGCGTTGGCGGAGCGGCAGGCGGAACTGTCGCGGGTGGCCCAGCGGCAGGCGGAGGTGGCGCGGACCTACGAGCGCGTGCCGGCACCGCGCGAGGCCCCCGGGGCGATGGCGTGGGTCCGGCTCGCCGGACCGCTCTCCGGGCTCGAGTTCGCCTCGATGAACCCGGCGCTGGCGGAGTACTTCGGCACCGGCACGGGCGTCCTCGTCACCCGCTCCGACTCGGGCGCGCCGCTCGGGCTCCGCGGCGGGGACGTGATCGTCGCGGTGGACGGCCGCGCACCCTCCGGGCCGGCGCACCTCGCGCGGATCCTCCGGAGCTACGAGCCGGGCGAACGGGTGACCCTCGAGGTGATGCGGAGCCGGAAGCGGGTCACCCTCTCCGGGGTGCTCGAGCCGGTCCACGGCGGCCCCCCGCGCTAGCTTCCGGGGGTGACGACGCCGGCCACCCCGCCCCCCGACTTCAGGCTCCGCCGGATCCTCCGGCTCGCCCTCCGGGCCCTCGCGCGGCGCTGCCCGAACTGCGGGCACGGCGGCATCTTCCTCTCCTACTTCCGGCTCCGGACCAGCTGCCTCGAGTGCGGCCTGCGGCTCGACCGGGGTGAGCCCGGCTACCAGGTCGGCGCCTACATGTTCAACCTGGTCGCAGCGGAGCTCCTCTTCGCAGTACTCCTCGTCGCGGCGCTGGCCGCCACCTGGCCGGATCCGCCCTGGGCGCTGCTCACCTATGGCGGGGCGGCGCTGATGGTGTTCCTCCCGGTGGCGCTCTACCCCTTCGCGAAGACCCTCTTCCTGGCGTTCGACCTGGTCTTTCGGCCGCAGGGGGCGGAGCGGTAGCGGCGGCTGGAGGCGGCTGGGGACGGCTTGAAGACGGCTGAAGGCGGCTGAAGGCGGCTGGAGACGGCTGGAGACGGCTGAAGGCGGCTGAAGGCGGCTGGAGACGGCTGGAGACGGCCAGGACGGCCGCGCTCAG
>JAICEH010000084.1 GCA_025924275.1 Gemmatimonadales bacterium
AGAGGCCGGCGCGCTGCGCCAGGTCGAAGAAGAGCGCCAGGTCCAGCACCAGCGGGGCGGCCAGGATCGAGTCGCGGCAGAGGAAGTCCACCTTGATCTGCATCGGGTAGCCGAGCCACCCGAAGATGTCGATGTTGTCCCAGCCCTCCTTGTTGTCACCCCGCGGCGGATAGTAGTTGATCCGCACCTTGTGGAAGATGTTGCCGTAGAGCTCGGGGTAGAGCTTGGGCTGCAGGATGTACTCCAGCACCCCGAGCTTCGACTCCTCCTTGGTCTTGAAGCTCTCCGGGTCGTCCAGCACCTCGCCGTCCCGGTTCCCGAGGATGTTGGTCGAGTACCAGCCGGCCACGCCGAGCATCCGCGCCTTGAACATCGGGGCGAGGACGGTCTTGATCATCGTCTGGCCGGTCTTGAAGTCCTTGCCGCCGATCGGGACGCCCTTCTCCTTCGCCAGGCCCTCGAGCGCCGGGAAGTCGCAGCTCAGGTTCGGTGCGCCATTGGCGAACGGCACGCCTTCCTGGATCGCCGCCCAGGCGTAGAGCATCGACGGCGCGATCGACGGGTCGTTCGCCTCCATCGCCCGCTCGAAGGCGGCCAGCGACTGGTGCGCGGGCCCGGGCGCGATGAACACCTCGGTCGAGGCGCACCAGACCATCACGAGGCGGTCGCAGCCGTGCCGGGCCTTGAAGGCGCGGATGTCCTGGCGGAGCAGCTCGGCCAGGTCCCGCTTGGTCTTCCCCGCCTTCACGTTCACCCCCTGCAGCCGCTTCACGTACTGCTGGTCGAACACCGCCGGCATCGGCGTGATGCCCTTGAGGAAGGCCGCGATCGGCTCGACGTGCTCGTGGCGGTCCAGCACCCCGCACTTGAGGGCGGACTCGTAGGCGTTGTCCGGGATCGGGTCCCACGCGCCGAAGACCAGGCTCTCCAGCGGGGCGAGCGGGACGAAGTCCCGGATGAGCGGCGTCCGGTTCTCGGTGCGCCGGCCGAGCCGGATCGTGCCCATCTGCGTGAGTGAGCCGATCGGCGCCGCGCGCCCCCGGCGGGCGTTCTCGACGCCCGCGATGAAGGTGGACGCCACGGCGCCGAGGCCGACACAGAGCACGCCCAGCGTGCCGGAGGCAGGCGCGATCGGGCGGGGAGCGGGAGTCACCACGAGTCAGGGTCCTTTCGGGACGGTGTCGACCGCGCGGGAGGGCATCACCCGCTCGGGCGCCCGGGCGCCCTCGGTCTGCCGGTAGACGTGAATGAAGCGCGGGACCACGGTGATCACGGACAGGAGCGCGAGGAGGGCGACGATCCCCTCGAGCACCAAGGCGCGCGGGCCGGCCCCCACGAGGAGGCTCGGGAGCCCCAGGCCGATGATCCGCTCGGCCCGCTGGGCCATCCCCACGCGGCAGTCGAGGCCGAGCCCCTCGGCCCGGGCCCGGGCGTAGGAGACGATGAGCGAGGCGAGGATCGCGACCATGCAGGTGATCGCGGCCGGCACCGGGGCGAAGACCCCCGGGGCCGTCAGCAGGAAGGCCGCGATGCCGATGAAGGTGGCGCCGTCGCCGACCCGGTCGAGCGTCGAGTCGTAGAAGGCGCCGAACTTCGACACCATCCCCCCGTGGCGCGCCACCTGCCCGTCCAGGGTATCCACCAGCCCGCTCAGGAGCAGCAGCAGCCCCCCGACCCGGATCCCCCCCACCCCGTAGGCCACGGCCGAGGCGAGGACCACCCCCGCCCCGACGGACGTCAGCGTGTTGGGCCGGACGCCGGTACGGAGCAACCAGCCGACCAGCGGCTGCTGGGCGGCGTAGTAGGCGCGCTCGACTCCGGGCGGCACGAGCTTCACGTGCGGTCCGACTCCTGGCCGGATGCAGGGAGGCGGCGCCGGAGCCCCGGCGCCGGGGCCAAGGATAACCGCCCGCCGGAGGCGGCGGAAGGCGCGGGCCCGCGGCCCGGAAGTCCTAGTAGGGCAGCCGGATGGACGCCGTCCGGCGCTGCCACGCCTCCCGGGCGGGAACCCAGGCGGCCACGATCTCCGGCGCCGGCCGGCCGGTGAGGAGGTCGAGCCGCAGCCGGTCGGTGCCGGCCAGCCGGTCAAAGTGCGCCGGGCGCCAGCCGACCTGCCCCGGGTGTCGCGCCGCGACCGCCGCGAGCAGGTGGACCGCCGTCGCCACCGGGTCGTAGGCCTCCCGGTCGGTGACGTGCAGGCGCACGCCCTGGAGCAGGGTGTCGGCGAACTTCCCGTCGCCGGGGGCACGGGGGGTGAAGGCTCGGCCCTCGAACCGCACCCCGGGGAGCCGGGCGGCACGGACCGTGGCGAGGACCGCCGTGCTGTCGAGCCAGGGCGCCCCCACCTGCTCGAAGGGCGCGTCCGAGCCGCGGCCCACCGAGAGGGCGGTGCCCTCGAAGAGGCAGGTGCCGGGGTAGTGGAACAGGCTCTCGAGGGTCCGGAGGTTGGGGCTGGGCGGCACGAAGGGCAGGCCCGTGGCGTCGAGCGCCTCGGAGCGCCGCCAGCCCGCCGCGGGCACCACCGTGAGCGCCACGGGGATCGCGAGCTCCTCGCGCCCCAGCCGCGCCAGCTCGCCCAGCGTGAGGCCGTGGCGGACGGGCAGGGCCAGCATCCCCACGAACGACCGGAAGGCGGGGTCGAGCACGTTGCCCTGCACGGCCCCGCCGATGGGGTCGGGCCGGTCGAGAACTACCACGGGAAGGCCGGCGCGGGACGCGGCGCGCAGCACCGCCAGGGTGGTCGAGTAGTAGGTGTAGTAGCGGGTACCCACGTCCTGCAGGTCCACCAGCACCAGGTCGAGGCCCGCGAGCATCTCCGCGGTCGGCTCCGTGGTGGCGCCGTAGAGGCTGTAGATTGGAAGGCCGCTTGCCGGGTCGGTGGCGTGCGGCACGTGCTCGCCCGGCGCGGCGGCCCCGCGGAATCCGTGCTCCGGGCTGAACAGGGCCCGCAGGTCCACGCCCGCCTCGCGCAGCCGCTCCACGGCGTGGCGTCCGCCGGCGTCCACCGACGCCTGGTTCGCCACCAGCCCCACCCGACGCCCGCGCACCAGGTGGGCGCTGTCCGCCAGCAGCACCTCGAGGCCGGGGCGGACGGCGGGCGCGGCCGGCGGCGCCGCGCCGGCCCCGCGCACCCCCGGCTGGCCTGCCCCGCTACAGGCGGCCAGGCCGGCCACCACCACCATCAGCCCGAGTGCGCCGTGACGCATCGCCGACTCGCCTCCCGCCTGGGTCTCCTGCTGGCCCTCGTCGCCCTGCCTGCGTGCCGCCCTGCGGCCCCGCCGCCCGCGCCGGCCCCGGTCCCGGCGCCCCGCCTGGTGGCCGGCGTACCCGTGCCGGCCGCGGACGCCACCGCCGAGGAGGTCTTCGCCACCCTCCCGCTCCACGCCAAGGCAGCCCAGCTCGTGATGCCGTGGATCGCGGGCGGATACGCCGCCTTCGACGATCCCGCCCTGCTCCGCGCCGCGCGCTGGGTGGACTCGCTCGGCGTGGGCGGGATCATCGTGTCCATCGGCTCGCCGCTCGAGGTGGCTTCCCGGCTCAATCACCTCCAGGGCCGCGCCGCCGTGCCGCTCCTGGTGGCGTCGGACCTCGAGGCCGGCACCGCGATCCGGCTCACCGGCGGCACCCCCTTCCCGACGAATATGGGCGTGGGCGCCGCGGGCCGGGAGCAGGACGCGTGGGAGATGGGGCGCATCACGGCGCTGGAGGGCCGCGCGGTGGGGATCCACCTCACCTTCTCGCCGGTGGCCGACGTCAACAACAACCCGGCGAACCCGATCATCAACACCCGGTCCTTCGGCGAGGACCCGGCGGCCGTGGGCCGGCTGGTGTCCGCCGCCGTCCGTGGCACGCAGGCGCACGGGATGCTGGCCACCGCGAAGCACTTCCCCGGCCACGGCGACACCGGCACCGACAGCCACATCGCGTTGCCAGTGATCCCGGCCGACTGGGCCCGGCTCGACTCCGTGGAACTGGTGCCCTTCCGCGCGGCCGTCGCCGCCGGGGTGGCCGCGGTGATGTCCGCACACGTGGCGATGCCCGCGCTCGCGGGTGGCGACCCGCGGGCCGCCACGGTGAGCCCGGCGATCCTGGGCGGGGTGCTGCGCGACTCGCTCGGGTTCGAGGGCCTGGCGGTGACCGACGCGCTCGACATGGGTGCGCTCGTCTCCGCCTACGGTCCCGGCGAGGCCGCGGTGCTCGCCCTCGAGGCCGGGGCCGACCTGCTGCTCCAGCCGGCCGACCCGGTGGCCGCGGTGGACGCCGTCGCCCGCGCGGTCGAGGCCGGCCGGATCCCCGAGGCACGCCTCGACCGGTCGGTCCGCAAGCTGCTCGCCATCAAGGAGCGCCTCGGGCTCTACCGGGAGCGCCTGGTGCCACTCGACAGCGTCCCCGCCCGCGTCGGGGTGCAGGCGAACCAGGCCGTCGCGGCCGACCTCGCCCGCCGCGCCATCGTCCTGGTCCGCGACAGCCTGGGGGCAGTCGACAGTCTTCGCGCCCGCCCGGGCGAGCTCTCGCTCCTGCTCTACGGCGACGAGACCAGCCCCACCGCCGGACGGAGCCTGGCGGCCGAGCTGCGGCGGCTGGGTCGGGTGCCGACGGTCGTGCGTCTCGGCCCTGCCAGCGGCCCGGCCAGCTACGACTCCGCGCGCGCGGTCCTCGCGGCCGAGCGGCCAGTGGTGGTGGCGGCCGCCGTGCGGGTGAGCGCGTGGCGGGGCACCCTCGGCCTCCCCGACTCGCTCGCCGCGCTCATCACGGCGACGGCGGCCACCCGGGTGACGACGCTGGTGTCGCTCGGCTCGCCCTACCTGCTGCTCCAGGTGCCCGGCGTCCACGGCTACGTGCTCGCCTGGTCCGCGGGCCCGACCTCCGAGGCGGCCGTCGCCGCGGCGCTCGCCGGCCAGGCCCCGATCACCGGCCGGCTCCCCATCGGGATCCCGCCGTTCTACGCCGTCGGCCACGGCCTGCAGCGGGGCGGCACGGAGTGAGCCGGCGGGCGCTCGCGGCCGCGCTCGCCGCCCTCGTGGCCGGGTGCGCCCCCGCGCCGGTCGGCGGCGTTCCGCCCGCCCCCGGGTGGGACGAGCTCGCCCGGCTGGTGGACAGCGCCGTGGCGGCCGGGGCCGCACCCGGCGCGGTCGTGGCCATCTCCCACCGGGGCCGCCGCTGGAGCCACGGCGCGGGCCGGCTCGGCCTGGACGACGCCGCCCGGCCCGGGGCGCGCACCCCCTACGACCTCGCTTCGCTCACCAAGGTCGTCGCCCTGACCCCGCTCGTCCTCGACGCGGTGGCGGCCGGCCGTCTCGACCTGGACGAGCCGGTGGCCCGCCAGCTGCCGGAGTTCACCGGCCGGGGGAAGGAAGCGGTGACCCTCCGGCACCTGCTCACGCACTCGAGCGGGCTTCCCGCGTGGCGTCCGCTCTTCCGCGAGGCGCCCGACCGGGAGACGGCGCTCGCCCTGGTCTTCGCGACCCCACTCGACACCGTGCCCGGCGCCCGGGAGCGATACTCCGACCTCGGCCTCATTCTCGCGGGCGTGCTGCTCGAGCGGCTCGAGGGCGCCCCGCTCGACACGCTCGCCGCCCGCCGGCTCCGGTCCCTCGGCCTCCGCGACACTCGCTACCTCCCACCGGCCGACTGGCGCGCCCGGATCCCGCCCACCGAGCTCGATCCCTGGCGCGGCCGGATGCTCCGCGGCGAGGTGCACGACGAGAACGCCTCGCGCCTGGGCGGGGTCTCCGGGCACGCGGGCCTCTTCGGCAGCGCCCGGGACCTCCTGACGTACGGGGAATGGTGGCTGGCCCGGGTCGGGACCGGCGGTCCGGGCGGCGTGTCGCCCTGGCCCGCCCCCCCCACCCGCGCGGACTCGCTGGCGCGGTCGTTCGTCTCCCGTCAGGGGATCGTGCCCGGCAGCTCACGCGCCATCGGCTGGGACACCCCGTCGGACGGCAGCAGCGCCGGGCCGCTGCTGGCCAACTGGAGCTTCGGACACACCGGGTTCACCGGCACCTCGCTCTGGGTGGATCCGTCCCGCGGGCTGGTGGTGGTGCTCCTGGCCAACCGGGTCCACCCGTCGCGGGAGAACCCGCGGCTGGGGCCGCTCCGGCGGGCGGTGGCCGCCCGGGCGGCGGAACTCGCCGACCGGGCCGTGCGTTGACCCCCCGGGCAGGTGTTCCTACGTTTCAGGCGATGGGGCGACCCCTCGCCCCAGCCACCGGAGGAGAGTGTATGGGCAGCAGCACCGAACCCCAGGCCGCGACCGGCGGGCTCCAGGTCATCCTGACCGACAAGGCGGCCGCCGAAGTCCGGCGGTTCATGGACGCCGAGCAGGTGGCCCCGGCCGTCGGCGGGCTCCGGGTGAGCGTCCTGCCCGGCGGCTGCTCGGGGTTCAAGTACAGCCTCAACATCGAGGACCAGACGCTCGAGGACGACCTCGTCCTCGAGGTGAACGGCATCCGCATCATCGTGGACGGCTTCAGCGCGCCGTACCTCAGCGGCGTCACGATCGACTACGTCTCGTCGATGCAGGGGTCCGGCTTCAGCTTTACCAACCCCAACGCCACCGGCGGATGCGGCTGCGGCAGCAGCTTCACGGCCTGAGGCACGGGGCACGGGGAACGGGGAGCGGGGAGCGGGGATACTCGCTCCCCGCTTTCTTGCCCGGTGCACCCCCGCCGCCCGCCCGCCGCCCGGTTCCCCGTTCCCCTGTCCCCGTTCCCCGCGCGTGAGCGCGCTGGACCTCGCGGTGATCGCGGTCTACGCCGTGACGGTGGTCGCGATCGGGACGTGGGCCAGCCGACGGCAGCGCTCCGCGGGCGACTACTTCCTCGGTGCGCGCGACCTCCCCGCCACGGCCGTGCTCCTCTCCATCGTCGCCACCGAGACCAGCGCGCTCACGGTGATCTCGGTGCCGGGAATCGGCGCCCGGGGCGACCTGACCTTCCTCCAGCTCACCTTCGGCTACCTGGTCGGCCGGCTCGCCGTCGCGCGGTGGCTCCTCCCCGGCTACTTCACCGGCACCCAGGAGACGGCCTACGCCCGGCTCGAGTCGCGGTTCGGCGCCCCGACCCGGCGCCTCGTCTCCGCGCTCTTCCTGGTGACCCGGTTCCTGGGGGACGGCGTGCGGGTGTTCGCGGGCGCCATTCCGCTGGCCCTGGTCACCGGCTGGGACATCTCCACCTCCATCGTCGCGATGGGAGCGGTGACCCTCGTCTACACCTACCTCGGCGGACTGCGGGCAGTGGTGTGGACCGACGTCCTGCAGCTCGTGGTGTACGTGGCCGGGGGCGTGGCGGCGCTCGCCATCGCGGCGGACCAGGCCGGCGGGCTCCCGGCGGTGCTGGCCCGCGCCGGCGCGGAGGGCAAGCTCCGGGTGGTGGACCCGTCGCTCTCGCTCACGACTCCCTACACCCTGCTGGCCGGGCTGGTGGGCGGGGCGCTCCTCTCGGCGGCCTCGCACGGCACCGACCAGCTCATCGTGCAGCGGCTGCTGGCCACCCGCTCGCTCCAGGACGCGCGCCTCGCCCTGGTCGGTTCCGGCGTGGTGGTGATCCTCCAGTTCGCCCTCTTCCTCCTCGTCGGGACCGCCCTCTGGGCGGCGGGGCAGGCGCCGGAGGGCCTGGCCGGCGACGAGGTCTTCCCCCGCTTCATCGTCGGGCACCTGCCGGCGGGCTTCGCCGGGCTGGTGGTGGCGGGCATCCTCGCTGCGGCGATGAGCACGCTCAGTTCCTCCATCAACGCACTGGGCAGCTCGGTGACCCACGACTGGTACGCCACCACGCCCGAGCGCCGCGACCCGGTGCGGCTCCTCCGGGTGGGGCGCGCCGTGTCGGGCGGGTGGGGGGTGCTCCTCATCCTCGCCGCCCTCGGCTTCCACGCCTGGGGCTCCCGGGACACCCCCGTGGTCGTGCTGGCCCTCTCCATCGCGTCGGTCACCTACGGGGCCCTGCTTGGCGCCTACATCCTGGCGAGCCGGTTCCCGAGGGTCCGCGGTCCCGACGTCACCGCCGCCGTGGCGGCGACGGTGGGGGTGATGCTGGTCGTGGTGATGGCGGGGCGGCTCGCCCGGTGGCCCGGGCTGGCCTGGCTCGAGCCGGTGGGGCAGCTCGCCTGGCCGTGGTACGTCCCGGTCGGCACCCTGGTGGCCGTGGCCGTGGGCGGCCTGCTCGGCACGCGCCGGGCGGGCCCCACCCCGGCGGCCGCGCGATGAGCATCTGGGTCGGCGCCGACGCCGGCGGGACCGGCACCCGCGCCGCGGTGGGCGACGGGGTCACGATCCGATCGGTGGCGCAGGGACCGGGCGGCGCAGTGCGACCGGGCCGGGTGCTCGCGGCGGCCGGCGCCATCGCGGGTGTCATCCGGCAGGCGCTGACGGCGGCGGGCGCGGTGGAGGCCGACGCGCTGGTGGTCGGGGCCGCCGGCGCCGGCCGGGAGCCGGA
>JAICEH010000085.1 GCA_025924275.1 Gemmatimonadales bacterium
ATTCCGAGGCGTCCGACCCGCAGTCCGCCCGCGCCCGGCCCGAGGAGCCGGCCGGATCCCCGCGTGGAGCCACCCCCGTGGACATCGCCGAACTGAAGCAGAAGTCCGTCGCCGAGCTGCACGCCCTCGCGGAGCAGCTGAACATCACGAACTACTCGGGGCTCCGGAAGCAGGACCTGATCTTCCGGATCGAGCAGTCGCTCCTCGAGTCGGACACCGTGATCCGGGGCGAGGGGGTGCTGGAGATCCTGCCCGAGGGCTACGGCTTCCTCCGGAGCCAGGACTGGAACTACCTGTACGGCCCCGACGACATCTACGTCAGCCCCAGCCAGATCAAGCGGTTCGACCTCCGGACCGGCGACACGGTGATGGGGCAGGTCCGGCCCCCGAAGGAGGGGGAGCGGTACCTGGCGCTGCTCAAGGTCGAGAGCGTCAACTACGAGGACCCCGAGAAGACCAAGCACCGCATCGGCTTCGACAACCTCCGCCCGCGCTACCCGGACGAGCGGATCCGGCTGGAGCGGACCACGGGGGACCTGTCGATGCGGGTGGTGGATTTGCTCTGCCCCATCGGCAAGGGCCAGCGCGGCCTGATCGTGGCCCCGCCGAAGGCCGGCAAGACCATCCTGATGCAGAAGCTCGCCAACGCCATCGCCGAGAACCACCCCGAGGTCGTCCTCATCGTGCTGCTGATCGACGAGCGGCCCGAGGAGGTCACCGACATGGAGGAGAACGTCAAGGCGGCGGAGGTGATCTCCTCCACCTTCGACGAGCCGGCGGACCGCCACGTCCAGGTGGCGGACATGGTCATCGAGAAGTCGAAGCGCCTGGTGGAGCACGGGCGCGACGTGGTCATCCTGCTCGACTCCATCACCCGCCTCGCCCGCGCGCACAACGTCGTGGTGCCGCACTCCGGCAAGATCCTCTCCGGCGGCGTCGACGCCAATGCGCTCCAGAAGCCGAAGCGCTTCTTCGGGGCGGCGCGCAACATCGAGAACGGCGGCAGCCTCACGATCATCGCCACTGCCCTCATCGACACCGGCAGCCGGATGGACGAGGTGATCTTCGAGGAGTTCAAGGGGACCGGCAACATGGAGCTGGTCCTCAACCGCGGCATCGCCGACCGCCGGATCTGGCCCGCGATGGACGTGCAGAAGAGCGGCACCCGGAAGGAGGAGCTCCTCATGGACAAGGACGAGCTCAACCGGGTGTACCTGCTCCGGAACTTCCTGGCCGACATGCCGCCGGTCGAGGCCCTCGAGTTCCTGCTCGAGCGGCTCAAGCGGACCAAGAACAACAAGGAATTCTTTGCCACGATGGCGGCCCAATAGCGCGGGGTGTCGGACCGCCCGCCAGCCGGACGCCTCCTGGGCGTGGATTGGGGCGAGGTGCGCATCGGGGTCGCCGTGAGCGACGAGACCCGGATGCTCGCCTCGCCCCTCGTGACACTGGTGCGCCGACCCGGCAAGCGGTTCCCCATGCCGCGCTTCCTGGAGCTCGTCGCCCGGCTCGCCCCGGTAGCCGTCGTCGTGGGACTCCCGCTCACCCCGGAGGGCGAGGAAGGGCCCGCGGCCACCGCGGCCCGGGAGCTGGGGGCGCTGATCGCGCGGCGCACGGGGCTGCCGGTCGAGTGGTGGGACGAGCGGATGAGCACGGCCCGGGCGCTCGGCGCCATCCGGGAGCAGGGCGGCAGCACCGCGGGCCGGAAGGCGGACGTGGACGCCCTGGCCGCGGCGGTGATGCTGCAGGGCTATCTCGACGCCGGGCGCGGGGGGGTGGGGCGATGAGGAGGACGGAAGGACGGGAGAATGGCAGGACGGGAAGCGCGCGGTTCGTCGTTCCGTCGTTCCGCCGTTCCGTCCGGGCGGGGATGGTCGGGGTGCTGGCCCTCATCGCCTGCGCCGACCCGGGCCCCGCCCCCGGTGCCGCGGTGGTGCGGGTCCGGATCCCGCCGGGCGCCACCGTGACGGCCGTGGCCGACTCGCTCCACGCCCACGGGATCATCGCCGACCGCACGCGGTTCCGCGTCGCGGCGCGGGTGCGGCGCCTCGACCGGGCGCTCCAGGCGGGGGTGTACGACCTCCGCCAGGGCGAGCGGGTCGATACGGTGCTCGCGATCCTGAGCGAGGGCCGGACCGCGGCGCAGCGGCTCACGGTCCCGGAGGGAATCACGCTCGCCGACCTGGCGAGCCTGGCCGA
Source organism: Gemmatimonadales bacterium (assembly GCA_025924275.1). Taxonomy (GTDB): domain Bacteria; phylum Gemmatimonadota; class Gemmatimonadetes; order Gemmatimonadales; family GWC2-71-9; genus JAICEH01. Next base: position 2,200 of record JAICEH010000085.1, read on the forward strand.
GGAGCGGATCGGCCTGCCGGCGGACTCGGTCGTCGCGGCGGCGCGCCGGCTCGGCTCGGACAGCCTGCTCCCCGACGCCGGCCCCGACCTCGAGGGGTTCCTCCTCCCGGAGACCTACACCCTGCCGGTCGAGGTCACCGCCGAGCAGCTGGTCCGGGCCATGGCCGACGGCTTCCGGCAGGCCTGGCGGCCCGAGTGGACCGCGCGGCTCGACACCCTGGGACTGACGCGGCGGGCCGTGGTCACCCTCGCGTCGATCGTGGAGGGCGAGGCGCGGGTGGACTCGGAGCGGGCCACGATCGCCGGGGTCTACCACAACCGCCTCCGCCGCCGGATGCCGCTCCAGGCCGATCCCACCATCCAGTACGCGATCCAGCTCGCCACCGGGCAGCGGAAGCCGCGGCTGTACCTCAAGGACTACCGCTTCCCCTCCCCCTACAACACCTACCTGCACCCGGGCCTCCCGCCCGGCCCGATCTCGTCGCCGGGGCTGGAGAGCATCGAGGCGGCGCTCTATCCCGCCCAGGTGCCGTGGATCTACTTCGTGGCCCGGGGTGACGGCAGCCACGAATTCAGCGCGACGTACCGGGAGCACGTGAACGCGATCAGCAGGATCCGGCGGGGGGGAGGCGGGGAGCGGGGACCGGGGAGCGGAGAGCGGGACTCGGCGGGCGGCCGATAGCGCCCTGCATTCCGTCCGTCCCTACCGTTCCCCGCTCCCCGCTCCCCGATCCCGGTACTCCCTCGCCCGCACCTCGACGTCCCCCCCGCCCAGGATCCCGCGCGCCACCGCCACGCCCACGCACCCCAGGGCGTGCAGCAGCGCCACGTCGGCCGGCTCCACTCCGCCGATCGCCACGCAGGGCCGGGCCCCGGCCAGTCCCACGATCCGGCGCACTCCTGCCTCACCCAGCGGCTCGCCCGCATCCGGCTTGGTGCCCGTCCCCTTCCAGGGCCCGACGCCCCAGTAGTCGGCGTCCCGGCCGCGCTCCGCCTCCCCGGCAGTGCCCACCGAGGCGCCGATGATGGCCCGCGACCCGAGCACGCGGCGCGCGAGGCCCGGCGCCACGTCCTCCGGGCCGAGGTGGACCCCCGCGGCACCGGCGGCCGCCGCGACGTCCGGCCGGTCGTCCACCAGCACGGGAACCGGGAGGGCGGCCACCAGCGCCCGCGCCACGCGGACGAGTTCCCGGGGCGGGGCGAGCTTGAGGCGGAGCTGGACGCAGGTGACCCCGCCACGCACCGCCGCCCGGCAGGCCTCCACCGGGCTCCGACCCGCCAGCAGCGTGTCGTCGGTGACCAGCATCAGCCTGAGGACGCGCGCTAGATTGGGGGCCATGCCGGAAATCAAGCGCGCGTCGCGCAACCCCACCACCCGGCCCCGCCGTTGAGCGACGCCGTCGTCTCGGACCGCGGCGCCGCCCGCTGGACCCGCGGTCACCCCTGGATCTTCCGGAGCGACGTGCTGGGAGGCCCCGCCGGGCCGGGGCTGGTGGTGGTTCGCGACTCGCGGGGCCGCTACCTCGGCCGGGCGCTCTGGTCGCCGGCGAGCGAGATCCGGCTCCGCCTCCTCGAGCCGCGCGACCGCCCCGTGGATCGGGGCTGGTGGACGGCGCGCCTTCGCGAGTGCGCCGCCCGGCGCGAGGGGATCGACGCCACCGCGTGGCGGCTGGTCCACGCCGAGGGCGACGGCCTCCCCGCCCTGGTGGTGGACCGGTACGACCGGTGGCTGGTGGCGCAGTTCCTCTCCGCCGGCCTCGAGGAGGTCCGGGAGGTGGTGCTCGACGCACTGGAGGAGGTCGCCGGCCCGGCCGGGATCCTGCTCCGGAACGACGTCCCGGTGCGCCGGCGCGAGGGCCTCCCCGAGGAGGTGGTGCTGGCCCGCGGGTCGGTCCCGCACCGGGTCGAGGTGCGCGAGGGTGGCGTCCGCTTCCTCGCCGCCCCGTGGGACGGCCAGAAGACCGGCGCCTTCCTCGACCAGCGGGAGAACCGGCTCCTCGCCGGGGCGCTGGTGCCGTCCGGGGGCACTGCCCTCGACTGCTTCGCCTACCACGGCTCCTTCGCGCTCCACCTCGCGGGCCGGGCGGCGGCGGTGACGGCGCTCGACGTGAGCGCCGCCGCCCTGGAGCGCGGGCGGGAGCACGCCGCCCTCAACGGGCTCGGGAACATCGAGTGGGTCGAGGCGGACGCCTTCGAGCAGCTCCGGGCGTGGGAGCGCGCGGGCCGGCGCTTCGACGTGGTCGTGGTGGATCCGCCCGCCTTCGCCAAGGGGAAGGCGGCCGTGGCGGCGGCCACGCGGGGCTACCACGAGGTCAACCTGCGGGCGATGCGCCTCCTCGCCCCCGGCGGGGCGCTGGTCACTGCCTCCTGCTCCTTCCACCTGGGCCGGGACCGGTTCCTCGGCATGCTCGCCTCGGCCGCCGCCGACAGCGGGCGCCGGCTCCGGCTGGACCGGATCCTCGGACAGGCCGCCGACCACCCCGAGCTGCTCACGGTCCCCGAGACCGGGTACCTCAAGGGCGCGGTGCTCCGGGCCGCGGAGCCGGATTGACGCCGTGGAGGGACGTCGCAACCTTGGTAGCATCGTGCACCCCGACGACCCCGACGCCCAGCGGAGCCGTGCCGTCCGGCGGGTGCTCGTGGTCATCCTGGTCGCCAACCTCCTGGTCGTGGCGCTCAAGGCCGCCGTCGGGTTCGCCACCGGCTCGCTTTCCGTCCTGGGGGATGCCCTGCACGCCTCGGTGGACGCCATCAACAACCTCTTCGGCATCGCGGTGGTCCGGGTGGCGGCCCGCGGACCAGACGCCGATCACCCCTATGGCCACGCCAAGGCCGAGACGCTGGGGGCCATCGGCATCGTCGTCTTCCTCTCGCTCACCCTCTCGCAGCTCCTCGACCACAGCATCCAGCGCCTGGTCTCCGGCCACCCGCCGCCGGGCTCCAGCCCGCTCGCCCTCGCCCTGCTGGGCCTCACCCTGGTGGTGAACCTCGGCGTCGTCGCCTACGAGACCCGGCAGGGGCGCCGGCTCCGGAGCGAGTTCCTCCTGGCCGACGCGGAGCACACCCGGGCCGACGTGTTCATCACGGTGGCCGTGATGGGCGGCCTGCTGCTCTCCCGCCGGGGGCTCACGTGGGCCGACCCGGTGCTGGCGCTCCTGGTGGCCGCGCTCGTGGTCCGCATCGCCGTCCAGATCCTCCGGCAGGCGCTGCCCACCATGATGGACGAGGCGGCCGTCGAGGGGCGGGCGCTCGCCGCCGCCGCCCGCGCCGTGCCCGGCGTGTGCGACGCCTACCGCACCCGGAGCCGGCGGGCGGGCGTCCACAGCTTCGCCGAGCTCACGATCAGCGTCGAGGGCGGCGCGTCCGTGGCCCGGGGCCACGAGATCGCCGACGCGGTCGAGCAGGCCCTGCAGGCCCGGTTCGGCCTGCGCGAGGTGGTGGTGCACGTGGAGCCGAGCGACGCATGCTGACCCCGGACGAGGCCCGCCAGGCCGGCCGCCGCCGGTTCGCACTGTCCCCGCGGCAGGAATACGACGAATACGTGATGCAGCGGGTGGAGGGCTACAAGAACGCCCTGTCCCGGGGCGAGCTGATGGCCCTGGCAGAACGGGCCACCCTGACGCTCGGCCAGGGCCCGGAGGAGCAGTTCGTGCTCACCGAGGTGCTCATCCAGCAGTGGGTGGACGAGCTGATCAAGAAGGAGCTCGGGCTCACCAGCTACCGCCGGTGGAGCCGCAAGGTCGCCGCGCTGCGCGAGGCCCAGCGCCAGCCGACCCACTGGGGCCTCGGGCCCGACGGACCGCTCGCCCGCCTCCTCCCCCGGCTGGAGCCGGGCGACGTGGCGGTCCTCGCCGGCCAGCGCACCGAGGCGGCCGCCGGCCTCCTCGCCGCCCACCACGCGCGGGTGACCTTCCTGGCCGGTGACTGCTGGTCCGCCGGGCGGGTGGAGGACCGGCTCGAGGGCGAGGCGCTCGCCGACCGCGCCCAGGCGTTCGTCGTGGCGTTCACCGGCTGGCTGCCCGACGAGGTGCAGGGCCACATCCACGTCGCGGTGTTCGACACGGCCCTCCTCGGCGCGGTCGGGACTGCCACGGCGCACGCCCTCATCGACGGCTTCCGGGCCCGCACCGCGCCCGGCGGCGTGCACGTCCTCCTCGACGATCCGGGAGGCCTCGCGCCCGACGCGCTTCGCACCTGCTACGACGGCTGGGAGGAAGAATCGGGCGGCGGGGGACGGCGGGGGGACCTCCAGTTCGTGCGCCCGCCGTGTCAAACGGACGCGGCCTGGGCCACGGGAGAACGTGTCGTCTAGACACCGCGGCCGAGTCCATTCTCGTAAGTCATTGTCATTCAACGATCTTCCTGACACCGCGGCGAGGCACGCGCGGTGCCTTCCTTATAGGAGCGCGGGAGCATCCCCGCGCCCAGGACCGGGAGGTACCGTGACCAGCTTGCCGTTCGTGACGACCGAGGAAGCGCGGGGCATCGTGGTACGGGCGCCGGCGGCGACGCCGCCCCGGCCCGTGCGCGTGTGGGCATACATGTGGGCCGCCGACGACGACGACCGCGCGGAGCACTGGCACGAGAAGGTGCCGGTCGAGCGCGCGGCCTGACGCCGCGACCCCGAGCCCACCTCCCCGAAATGCATGGGGCCGGCAGCTGGCCGGCCCCTTTGCATTTGCCTCGAACTGCGAAGACTACTTCTTCTTCGCGGCCTTCTTGGACTTCTTGGCCGCCTTCTTCGAGGTCTTCTTCGCAGCCTTCTTCTTCTTCGCCGCCATACGAACCTCCTGGAGTGGGACAATCCGCCGGCGCCATCGCCGGCTGGGAGTGATGCGGAGGGACCGGAGCCCCTCCTCTTCACCCGGGCCGACTGCGCCCAGGCAAACCTGCCGTCTGGCCCATCATCCCGCACTCACGAGGTGTGTGGCCGGCGTCGCGGTCGGTCCGGATCCCCAGCGGCGAGGAAGCGCGCGTGACCTGCGGAGCGCTTCGCTGACGTTCGGCGTGGTGCCGTGTTCGCCGAGTGAATCGACCGAGCGACGAGCGCTCGGGGTTCGTGGTACACCTCGCTACCCATAACAAAATCGTAAATTCCTGAATTCGCGCAATACCCCCACGGCGGAATTCGTGCCACCGGCACCTCGCGCGGGTCGGCGACGACCGCTGCCGAGGGAGTCTGCGCGGCACCGGCACGGCCGGCGACGGCCGGTGCATCGCCCTTGTTCCCGCCGAGCGTGCGCCCTAGAATCGGGGCGGGCCCTCCTTCCATCCCGGCGCTCCCGATGCCTTCGCTCCTGCTCGACGGCCGGACCATCGCCTTCCAGCCCGGCGCCACGATCCTCGAGGCGGCGCGCGCCGCGGGCGCGGAGATCCCCACGCTCTGCTGGTATCCGCTGCTCTCGCGGCCGGCGAGCTGCCGGTTCTGCCTGGTGAGCGTGGGCGGCCAGGGCAAGCTGGTCGCGGCCTGCGCCGCACCGGCGGAGGACGGGATGGCCGTGGAGTCGGAATCCGCCCCCGCGGTGGAGAACCGGCGCGACGTGCTCCGCTTCCTGCTCGACCGCTACCCGGGCGAGCACCTCGCCAACGGTGGCGCGGCGGATCCGCGCAACGAGTTCGAGCGGTACGTGGTGCGGTACGGCGTCGTGCCGCGTTCTGCACGGATGCTCCCGCTTCGCACGGGTGACGAGCGCCCCGGCGACGTGATGATCCGGCACGAGATGAGCCGCTGCATCCTGTGCACCCGCTGCGTCCGCGCCTGCGACGAGATCCAGCAGGTCGGCGTCCTCGACGTGGGCGATCGCGGCGACGGCGCCCGGATCATCGTCGGCGCCGACGGCGACCCCGACCGCGCCGGCTGCACCTGGTGCGGCGAGTGCGTCCGGGTCTGCCCCACGGGGGCGATCTTCGAGGCGATCCCGCGGGCGCGCTTCGGCGAGGCCGCGCTCCGGGCGCCGGAGCGCGTGGTGCGCAGCGTCTGCCCCTACTGCGCGGTCGGCTGCCAGCTGGACCTCCACGTCCGCGACGGGCAGGTGGCCCGTGTCACCTCCCCCTGGATCGAGGAGGCCACCCCGAACAAGGGCTCCACCTGCGTCAAGGGCCGATTCGGGTACGATTTCCCCCAGCATCGCGACCGGCTCACCGCGCCGCTCATCCGTCGCGGCTGGGAGCGCGGGGCGGACGGCCGCTGGCGCTGGACCGGGG
>JAICEH010000086.1 GCA_025924275.1 Gemmatimonadales bacterium
CTGGAGCACTACCTCGCCGGCCACGCCACCGGCGACGGCGCCCACAACGCCCTGGTCTTCCACCCCGTGGCGATGCTCTTCTACACCGACAACGGCCAGTTCCGGAGCCGGACCGGGGTCGAGTACATCGCTGGCTTCAACGGGCAGCCCGCCGCCGACGAGGCCCAGCGCCGCCGACGCATCGTCTTCGTGGACGCCGAGGGCGACGCCGGCGCCGGCAAGGTCGAGCTCGACTACCCCCAGGTGCGCTTCGTGGACTACTTCACCCTGCTCCGCATCAGCGGGGAATGGAAGATCGTGAACAAGGTCTTCGCCCGCTTCCCCAGGCAGTAGCCCGGCGGGGGAAGGGGGCGGGGCGGCCCGCTCCCCGCTCCCCGCTCCCCGTCTTCTTCCAACCCTCCCTCCACCCCCGCCATCCAACCCCCTGAAACCCTGCTTCTACAGTTGTCGTAGGGATTCACGGCGCGTTTCACTACGTAACAACGGAGGGGGAGATGGCGATGGCTGCCTTGGCCCGCATCGCGGGCCCGGCCGGGGTCGTGCTGGCCCTGGCGGTGGCGGGCCCCGCGAGGGCGCAGAACCAGGCCTTTCCCCCGGCCCCCGTCGTGCGGGCCGGCATTCCCATCCTCCTGCCCGGCACGACTCCCGCCGAGGCCGAGTTCTCGCCCAACATCCGGCCCTCGATCCGGGCGAGCCGGGCCGCCGGGAAGATCACCATCGACGGGGACCTGACCGACCCCGGCTGGGTGGGCGCCCCGCGCGCCACCAACTGGGCCGAGCGCTTCCCCAAGGACAACGTCTTCCCCCCGGTCCAGTCCGAGGCCTGGGTCAGCTTCGACAGCACCCACCTCTACTTCGCCTTCATCGCCTGGGACGACCCCGGCCGCCTCCGCAGCAACCTGCGGGACCGGGACCGGCTCTACCAGGACGACTTCATCGGCCTGATGCTCGACACCTATGGCGACGGGGCCTGGGCCTACGAGCTCTACGTGAATCCGCGCGGGGTCCAGGGCGACCTGCGGATGACCAGCGACGGCGACGAGGACGACGGCTTCGACATCATCTGGGAGTCGGAGGCGAAGGTGCTGGAGGACCGCTGGCAGGTGGAGATCGCCATCCCCTTCGCCTCGCTCCGCTTCCCCCAGCGGCCGGTCAACACCTGGCGGGTCAATTTCTGGCGGACCCAACCGCGGGAGGTGCGGCGCCAGATCACCTGGGCGCGGATCGACCGCGACGACCCCTGCTTCATGTGCCAGTGGGGCACGCTCGAGGGCGTGGAGGGGGCGTCGCCCGGCGGGGCGCTCGAGCTCCTGCCGGCCGTGGTCGCAGGCCAGGCCGGCGGCCTGACCGATCCGGGCGATCCGGCCTCGCCGTTCGACAACGGCAGCTTCAAGGCCGAAGCCGGGCTGGGGGTCAAGTACTCCTTCGCCGGCGGGCTCACCGCGGAAGGCGCGCTCAACCCCGACTTCAGTCAGGTCGAGTCCGATGTCCCCCAGGTGGACGTGAACACCACCTTCGCCCTCTTCTATCCCGAGCGCCGCCCGTTCTTCCAGGAGGGCAGCGAGCTCTTCCAGACCTACATCAACGCCGTCAACACCCGGCAGATCAACGACCCCTCGGGCGCGGGGAAGCTGATCGGCCGGATGGGCCGGACCTCGGTGGCCTACCTCGGCGGCCTGGACGAGACCACGCCGATCCTCATCCCGTTCGAGGAGCGCTCCTTCGTCGGGGTGACCGGGCAGAGCCTTGCCAACATCGGCCGGTACCGCCGGACCTTCGGGCGCCAGTCCGACGTCGGCGTCCTCGTCACCGACCGGCGGTACGACGGGAGCGGGTACAACACCACCGCCGGCGCCGACGGGGCCTGGCAGTTCCTCCCCCAGTACCGGGTCGAGGGCCAGTTCCTCCAGAGCTGGACCGAGGAGCCCGATGATCCGGCGGCGACGCCAGGCCTCGACGGCGTGACCTTCGGCGACGAGGACTACACCGGCACCTGGGACGGGGAGTCGTTCACCGGGCACGCGGTGTACCTGAGCGTGGAGCGGAGCGCCCGGACCTGGAGCTTCGACGTGGACTACCGGGAGTCGAGCCCGACCTTCCGGGCCGACAACGGCTTCGAGTTCTCCAACGCCTACCGGCGGGTGACGGCGTGGACCGGCCTCGCGTTCCGCCCGGCCACGCGCCTGGTGAGCGAGATCCGGCCCGACATCTACACCGAGGTCGGCTACAACTGGGACGGCGAGCTCAAGGGCGTGCTCGTGGAGCCGTCGCTCGAGTTCAACCTGGTCGGGCAGACCTACGTGGACCTGGAGCTGAGCGTCGAGCGCGAGACCTTCAAGGGCGTCACCTTCCGCGACCTGGTGCGGCCCCAGCTCTTCCTGCAGACCCGGCCGAACCGCTGGCTGGACGTGTGGACCTTCCTCTCCTACGGCGACGGCATCTACCGGACCCCGGCGGTCCCGCTGCCGGGCACGCAGACCAACGTCGAGGTCGGCGGGACCCTCCGGCCGGCGGGGCAGGTCACCATCGAGCCCAGCCTGGTCTACGCCCGGATGGTGGGCGAGGCCGACGAGACCTTCTTCTCCGGCTACATTGCGCGCACCCGCCTGGGGGTGCAGTTCACCCGCGCCTTCTTCCTCCGGCTGATCGGGCAGTACAACGACTTCGAGGACGCCTGGAGCGTGGAGCCGCTGTTGACCTACCGGGTCAATCCCTTCACTCTGGTGTACGCCGGGGCGTCGCAGGGGTGGCAGGGCGTGCCCGGCGACGACCGGTACGCGAAGGTGTCGCGGCAGTACTTCTTCAAGCTGCAGTACTTCATCCGGCGGTGAGCCCAGCGTGTCCCTGACCAACCCCGCCGGCGCCGGGCCGGCCCAGGCCGACGCCTACATCCACGCGCTCCTCGAGTTGCTCGGGGAGCGCGACCCGTTCGAGGTCCAGGAGGAACTCCCCGGGGCGGTCGGGCGGCTGTTCGAGGGGCTTCCCGAGGAGGCCCTGCGGCGGCCGGAGCGGCCCGGGAAGTGGTCGATGCTGCAGGTGCTCGGCCACCTGGCGGACACCGAGGTGATCAATGCCTGGCGCATCCGGCGGATCGTGGCGGAGGACCGGCCGCGGATCGAGGCCTACGACCAGGACCGGTGGGCCGCCGGGCTCCGCTACGGGGACGACCCCTGGCGCGAGGTGCTCGCGGAGCTCGCCGCGCTCCGGCGCCGGAACCTCCGCCTCTACCGCGCGCTGCCGGCCGAGGCATTTGCCCGGGTCGGCCTCCACGCGGAGCGCGGGGAGGAATCGGTCGGCCGGCTCCTCCGGATGACCGCGGGCCACGACCTGGCCCATCGCCGGCAGCTCGAGCGGATTCGTCGCGCGGTGGGGGGGTGACTCTTGCGCCGGGCAGGCCCGGCCGTAGGTTCGGGAGGGTTGCCCCCTCCCACCTCAGCTGGAGGTTCCCGTGACCGGTTTCTGGAGCTGGCTCCTGATGGGGCTCATCGCCGGTGCGCTCGGCAAGTGGATCATGCCCGGCAAGGACCCCGGCGGGATCATCGTCACGATCCTGCTCGGCATCGCCGGTGCACTGCTCGGCGGGTGGATCGGCTCGGTGCTGGGCGTCGGCACGGTGGACTCGTTCAGCATCGGGAGCGTCCTGCTCGCGGTCGGCGGCGCGCTCATCCTCCTGTTCCTGTACCGAAAGTTCAAGAAGGCCTGAGGTCGGGGCCGTCCGTCACGCGCGCGAGGGTCGGGTGCCACGCACCCGACCCTCGTTCGTTCCTCCGAGTCCTGGCCCTCGACCCGTGGCCTATCCCTTCAGCACGAACGTCACCTTCAGGATCACGCGGTATTCCTTGATCTTCCCGCCGTCGATCACGACCTTCTGGCCCTCCACCCACGCACCCGTCACCTGCTCCAGCGTGGCGGTGGCGCGCTGGATGCCCTTGTTGATGGCATCCTCGAAGCTGGTGGAGGACGAGCAGATGAGCTCGGTCACCTTGGCGACTGACATGTTGCCCTCCGATCAGGGATTGCCCGGGAACGTGCCCCCGGACCCGCCCCGCGTCAACCCGAGGGCCTCACCGCCGGCTCAGGCTCACGTCGTCGCTCACCGGGGCCTGCCCCAGCGACATCGGCAGCAGCCGGCTCCGGTACCCCGTGGCCGACACCCGCACATACTGCACCCGGCAGTCCTCCACCAGCTTGCGCGGGATGGTGAGCCGGTACTGCCCGCCCGGGCCGCTGAACGTCGAGTAGGGCTGGCCGATGACCTGCAGGTGGGCGCCGGAGAGCGGCGTGCGATTGTCCTCGGCCAGGATGCGGCCCGACGCGGTGCTGGTTGGCTCCGGCTCGCCCGGCCTGGCCGGCGGCAGCGGCGGCATCGTGCAGGTCCGGAGCGCATTGGGCGACCCGGGGAGCGGCCCGGTCCACTCCTCCCGCTCCACCTCGCCGGCACCGCGCCGCCCCCGGCGGCCGAAGATCCGGCGGGCCTCCTCCTCCGTCGAGGGGGCGCTGGCCAGCTCCGTCGCCGGGGGCGCGGGCTCGTCGGCGGGATCCGGGCTCTCCGACTGCCCCTGCTCCCCGTCCTCGCCGCGGCTGGCCAGCTCGTCCACGACGTCGGGAAAGTCCTCGACGTCGATCGGTGGGGTCGGGGGCGTGACCACCGGCGGCCGGATGAGCTGCGGGCGCTCCTCCGGCGGGGGCTGGGGCTGGGGCTCGGGTTGCGGCGCCGGGGGCTGCAGCGGGATGAGCTGCACCTCCGGCGGGGCGGGGCGCGCCTCCGCGGGAGTCTCGGTGACCCGTTGCAGGGTGGGATGCCGCAGGAGGCCGAGCCCGACCAGGATCACCAGGAGGTGCACCACCAGGCTGCCGCCGAGCCCCGTCAGCCGGCGCCGCGGCGCCGGCTCGAGCAGGAGCCGGAACGGCTTGGCCTCCTGCTCCGGCCGCGCCGGCAGACGCTTGATGAGGACGGGAGTGAGCGGCATCGCGGATTCCCATGGGGGGCCGCGGGAAGGCCGCGCGCCTGACGCTCAATAATACGCCCGTCCCATCCTGATTGTTGCCGGCCGGGTGGCCACGCACCTGTCAGCGGATGGCGCGATGCCGGACGATCGTGGCGACCTCGGGGAACCCGTGTGCCGCAGCCTGGGGCAGCGGACGCCATTCCGGGCGCGCGGCCGGGAAGTACGGTGGTGCACCGGGCTCGCCCACCACGATCCGTCCCACCATCCCCGCCGCCTCGTGGGGCGCGCAGTAGTAGTCGTAGACCCCGGGGACCGTCAGGGTGACGCTGAAGCTCCGGCCCGGCTCGAGCAGATAGCCGGAGTCCCATGGCGTCGCCGTCGCGGGGATGCGCCAGGGCGCGCGCGCATTGTCGGGATGGTAGGCGGTGCTGGTGTGCACGCCGGCCTCCAGCTCCCATCGGATCCGGGTGCCCGGCAGGATCGCCACGCCTCGCGGCTCGAACCAGACCCGCGAGCCGGCCGGGTCCGCACGGAGGCGGACGACCACCTCCTCGCCGGCGCGCCGCAGCGAGGGAAGGACCCGGAGGCCGGCGAGCGAGAGCGCGCCGACCTCCAGGAACCGTCTGCGGTCGAGTCGCACCGGGGTCACCTGGCCAGCGCGGCCGCGGCTTCGCGCGAGACGTGCCAGAGGATCACGTGGTAGTGCGGCTCCGCGACGCCGGGATGCCCGGCGTTGTACACCACGTCGACGTGATCCACGGCCGCCTTCGCGGCGGAGAGCCCCGCCCAGCCCTCGTGCCGCTCGAATGTCGCGAGCGGGAGCATGTACACGGTGCTCACCAGCCGGCCGTCGCGGCCGTAGGCCAGGAACGGCCCGGCGGGGAGGGTGCCGGGGTCCACGTACAGGATTCCAAGGCCGGGGACGAAGTCCGGCAGGGGCACCAGGGCGCTCACCTTCTGGAACGGGGCCGCGGGTGACGCCTCCTGCGCCAGTGCGGTGCCGTCCAGGCTCAGCGATGCCAGCAACACGGCGGCGGCAAGCGTGATGGGGCGGATGGTGAATCGGGCGTTGAACGGCATGGTCGTGCGTCCTCGCGTGAAGGGGAATGGTGCAGGGCCGTTGGGGCTCTCAGGGTGTGCCGTCACCGGCCAGGTCGGGCAGCGCGGATCCGGGCGGCGCGGGCGCGCCCAGGAGGTCGCGCGCCCGGTCCACCCGGTTCCAGGTGTTCCAGAGCAGGATCCCGCGAATCACGCCGTCGCCGATGTAGAAGACGACGCCCTCGCGGAACGGGGTGCGCCAGGCCGCGACCGTCCGCGAGCGCGAGTCGAGGTCGCCCACCGCCTCGTAGCCCAGGTCGAAGAGGTCGCCGTAGAACATCGGGCGGTGGCCGTAGGGCTCGCCCGCCCCCGCCATGTTCCGGCCGGCCTGGCGGCCGGAGTGCCGGGCGTGGTCCTCGTGCTCCACCCGCCGCATCACGCCCCGGGCGGCATCGGGGAAGCGGGCGACGTCGCCCGCGGCGTACACCCGGGCATCGGAGGTGGCGAGGTCCCGGCCCACCACGATGCCGTCCTCCACCCGGAGCCCGGCGCGTGACGCGAGCCCGGTCGAGGGCTCGATGCCGATGGCCACGACGGCGAGCTCCCCGGCGATCGCCGCACCGCCTGCGACCTCCACGACCACGCCGTCGCCCGACGGCCGGACACCGGTGACGGTGGTCCCCCCGCGGACCTCCACGCCGCGACCGGTGAACTCCGTTGCCAGGTGCCGCGAGAGGTCGCCGGGGAAGACCCGCGCGCCGAGGCCGGGCTCCGGCATCAGGAGGGTGACCCGCCGGCCGGTGAGCGTGAGGGCCGCTGCCAGCTCGGCGCCGAGGAATCCGCCCCCGATCACGATCACCCGCGAGTCCTCCCGGGTGAGCTCGCGCAGGCGGCGATAGTCGGCCAGGGTGCGGAAGTGGATGACCCGCTCCGCGGGATCCGCAAGCCGGCGCGGCTCCCCCCCGGTGGCGAGTAGCAGGCGGCCGTACTGCCAGGACTCGCCCGCGTCGTCGGTCACCCTGCGGCCGGCGGGGTCGAGATGGACCGCCCGCCGGCCTTGCAGCAGCGTCGCCCCCAGGGGGAGCTCGGGATGGGTCGGCTCGGGCACGGCCCCGGTCCAGAGCCCCTTCGAGAGCGGGGGCCGGTCGTAGGGGATCTCGGACTCGGCGGAGAGCAGGGTCACCTGGGCGCCGGGCGCAACCTCGGCGATTCCCACCGCGGCCTCGACTCCGGCGAGCCCGGCCCCGACGATGAGGTGGTCCACCTGGTGCACGGTCATGGCGTCGGCCCCCCGGCGGCCACCGCTCGGGCGATCATGGCGAGGACCTCCTCCCGGGCGGGACCCTGCGCCAGCCGCCCCCGGCCCGCGACCGTGCTGGTGCGCGAGGCGCCGCTCCGCACTCCGCGCATCTCCACGCACAGGTGGCGGGCCTCGATCAGCACGAGAAGCCCACGGCAGGCGAGCGCGGCCTCGAGCGCGTCGGCGATCTGCGCGGTGAGGCGCTCCTGCACCTGGGGCCGGCGCGCGAGGTGCTCGACCAGCCGGGTGAACTTGGAAAGGCCCAGCAGCCGGTCCGCGGGCAGGTAGGCGATGTGCACCCGTCCGAAGAAGGGGAGCAGGTGGTGCGCACAGACGGAGTGCAGCCGAATGTCCAGCACGGTGAGTGCGTCCCGGTACCCGGCCTCGTTGGGGAAGGTGCGGAGTGCAGGCGCCTCGCGGGCGAGATGGCCGGCCAGGATTTCGCGCCACGCCCCAGCCACGCGCCGGTCGGTGTCGGCGAGATGGGGGTCCGCGCGGTCGAGGCCCAGGGCATCCATCAGCGCCCGGACCGCCGTGGTCACGCGGTCCTCCGTGGCGGGCTCCGAGGGGCCGGCCGGGACCCGTGGATGGGGGCGCGGCGGGCCAGCTTCGGCGAACGGTGCGATGGAGATCATCGGGCGCTCACAGGGACTTGAGGTACTCGACCAGGTCCACCTTCTGCGCCGGCGTGAGGCCGAGCAGGAGGTAGCTGTCATAGTGCTCGACCACGTCGGCGAGGGTGGCGGCACTCCCGTCATGGAAGTACGGGGCGTGCTGCCAGGCCCCCCGGAGCGGTGTCGTGCGGTACCGGCCGGTGGTCGCGCGCTGGGCGAGGATCGGGCTCATGCCCGTCTCGTCGGGCAGGTGGAGGCGCTCGTTGGCATCGGTCAGCGCGGGCCCGGCATGGCAGTCGGCGCACCGCCCGGTTCCCTC
>JAICEH010000087.1 GCA_025924275.1 Gemmatimonadales bacterium
GTGCCGGCACGCTCGGCGGCGAGTGCGAGGCGGCGGATCGGGCGGCCACCGAACGCGCCGCCGAGGTGGCGGCGCTCCAGGCCCGCCTGGCCGCGCTCGGCTTCACCGAGGAGGCCCACGAGGCCGCGCGCCGGGAATGGGAGGCGGCGGAGCGGAGCCGCCGGGACGCGGAGGTCGGCATCGTGCGCGCGCGCGCGGCGCGGGAGGCAGCCGAGCGGCAGGCGGCCGACGCGGCCCGCCGCCGGGAGGAGCGCGAGGTCCGCTCCCGCGAGATCGCCGCGGTGCGCGGCGACCTGCTGCTCGAGCAGGAGCTCGACCGCGCGCTGGCGGACCTGCGCACCGACCTGAACCAGGCGCTGCGGCCCGATCTGGCCGAGCTCGCCAGCGGCTTCCTGGCGGAGCTCACCGGCGGCCGGTACTCCGACTTCGAGCTGGACGAGGCCTACGTGCCGCTGGTGCTCGAGGACGGGGAGCCGAAGCCGGTGATCTCCGGGGGCGAGGAGGACGTGGCCAACCTGGCGCTCCGGCTCGCCATCAGCCAGATGATCGCGGAGCGCGCCGGGCAGCCGCTCTCGCTCCTGGTGCTGGACGAGATCTTCGGCTCGCTGGACGAGGAGCGGCGGCACGCGGTGGTCGACCTGCTGCGCGCGCTCGCCGACCGGTTCCCCCAGGTCATCCTGATCACGCACATCGAGTCGATCCGGGACGGCTTCGACCGGGTCCTGCGGGTGGAGTTCGACCGGGGGGCGGGCACCGCGCGGGTGCGGGAGGAGCATGATGGCGCACGAGATGTGGCCGCCTGAGGACGAGGTGACCGGCCCGGCCCGGCCGGAGGAGGCCGACCTCCCCTCGCTCAACCAGGTCTTCAGCGAGGCCTTCACCGACCGCTACCGCCGCGACGGGCTGCCGGGCGTGCGGGTGCCGCACCTCGACCCCGCCATCTGGCGCTTCGCGATCGCGGACGCGGGGGCCGGCGCGATGGTGTGGCGCGACCGGCTCGGCCGGGTGGCGGCCTTCAACCTGGCCCACCGCTCCGGCACCGAGGGCTGGATGGGGCCGATCGCGGTGCGCCCCGAGCTCCAGGGCCGGGGGCTGGGCACGACCGTGGTGCGGGCCGCGGTCGACTGGCTCAAGCGGGGCGGTGCCGCCACCATCGGCCTGGAGACCATGCCGCGCACCGTGGACAACATCGGCTTCTACGGCCGGCTCGGCTTCGAGCCCGGTGCGCTCACCATCACGATGGCCCGGGAGGTGCCGCGCCGGCCGGGGCGCGTCGCGGAGCGCCTCGGGTCGGCCACGCGGCCCGATGCCGCCGCGGCGGAATGCCAGGTCCTGCTCCAGGCGCTCGCGCCCGGGCTCGACTTCTCCCGCGAGGTCCGCCTCACCCGGGACCACGGCCTGGGCGACGTGTCGCTGGTCCGCCGCGGCCGACGGCTCGTGGGCTGGGCGCTCTGGCATTCCGCGCCGCTCGCCGAGGGGCGCCCGGGCGACGAGATGCGGGTCCTCAAGGTGGTGGCGGAGGATGCGGCGGCGTTCGAGGCGGTGTCGGAGGCCCTGCTCGCCCACGCGCTCGAGGCCGGCCGCCGCCGCGTCGGCCTGCGGGTCCAGGCCGGCCTGCCGGGCCTCTTCGCCCAGGCGCTCGAGCTCGGGTGGCGGGTGCACTGGACCGACCTGCGGATGACCCTGGCCGGCCACCCGGAGCGCCCGCCCGCCGCGGGGGTGGTGCTGTCCAACTGGGAGGTCTGAGGCTCAGCGCCGCCGCGCCCACCCGAGCACGACGAGCGTGGCCCCCACGGCGAGCAGCAGGTGGAAGAGGGGCAGGCTGATGGGCACGAGCAGGACGCCGGCCAGCCAGACCGCGAGGCAGACCAGGCCGATCACGAGCGGCGCCACGGCGGGCCTCCCGATGTTGACGGGTTCCGGACCCGCCCGTAAGTTAGTCACAGACCGGATGGCGGTGGGGAGACAAATTATTGAGCCAACAGGTCCGATTCTGGGTCCACATGCCTCGGCTGATGTCACGCCCCCCGGGGGAAGACAGACGCCATGGCGAGGGCACCGTGCTTTCCATCGGGCTTCAATAATCCTCTCTGCCGTCTTCCGACCCCAGTGCGCCGATCGCCGTCCGGTCGGCGCCTTTGTTTGAGGCCTCCCGGCGTCCCGACCGGATGGACCGATGCCCCGATGCGCCGTTACGCGCCGCGTCCACTTCAACGCCGCGCACCGCCTGCACAATCCCGGGAGGTCCGCGGAGTGGAACCGCGAGACCTTCGGGGCCTGCAACAACCCGAACTTCCACGGGCACAACTACGAACTGGACGTGACCGTCGAGGGTCCCATCGACCCGGAGACGGGATACGTGATGGACCTGGGCCGGCTGGCCAGCCTGGTCGAGGAGCGCCTCCTGGCCGAGCTCGACCACCGGAACCTGAACCTGGACGTGCCCTGGTTCCGCGACCTGCTGCCCTCGGCCGAGAACATCGCCGCCGTCTGCTGGCGCGAGCTTGCACCGCACCTGCCGCCGGGGCTCCGGCTCCGGCTGCGCCTCTGGGAAACGCCGAGGAACTATGTCGAGTACGAAGGCTGAGGCCGGGCCCCGCATCGCCGCGGAGGTGCGGCACATCCTGGCGGCGATCGGCGAGGATCCCGGCCGGCCGGGGCTGCTCCGCACCCCGGCCCGGGTCGAGTCGGCCCTCGGGTTCCTCACCCGCGGCTACCGCGTCACGGCGCAGGAGGCCGTGGGCGACGGCGTCTTCGAGGAGGCCCATGAGTCGATGATCCTGGTGCGGGACATCGAACTCTACTCGCTCTGCGAGCACCACATGCTGCCGTTCTTCGGGCGGGCGCACGTCGCCTACGTGCCGGACGGCCGGATCGTCGGCCTCTCGAAGCTGCCACGCCTCGTCGACGTCTTCGCGCGGCGGCTGCAGGTGCAGGAGCGGATGACCGACCAGATCGCCGATGCGGTGATGGAGATCCTCCGGCCGCGGGGCGCCGGGGTGGTGATCGAGGCGGCGCACCTCTGCATGATGATGCGGGGGGTGGAGAAGCAGAACTCCCGCACGGTGACGAGCGCCCTCCGCGGCATCTTCCGCGACGACCCGAAGACGCGGGACGAGTTCCTCCGCCTGGCTCACGCCGGGGGTGAGCCGGCGTGACTGCCCTGGCGGGCCGGGTCGCCGTGGTGACCGGCGCGTCACGCGGGATCGGCGCCGCGGCGGCGGCGGCGCTGGCCGGGGAGGGCGCCTTCGTGGTGCGGCTGGCGCGCTCCCTCCGTTCCGGTCCCGCCCCGGCGGGCGCCGACCTCCGCTGCGACCTCGCCGACCCCTCGGCGGTGGCCGAGGCCTGCGCGCGGATCGTGGCGGACCACGGCCCGCCCGAGGTGGTGGTCAGCAACGCCGGGACGTTCCTGCTCCGCCCCTTCGCGGAGACCTCCCTCGCGGACCTCGACGGGCAGCTCGCGGTGAACCTCCGCGGCGCGTTCGCCCTGGCGCGCGGGCTCCTGCCGGGGATGGCCGCCGCGGGGCGGGGCAGCTACCTGCACGTCGGCAGCGTGGCCGACCACCTGGCGCTGCCGGGAAACGCCGCCTACGCCGCGAGCAAGTTCGCCCTGCGCGGCCTGCACGAGACCCTCGTGGCCGAGTTCCGCGGCACGGGCGTCCGCTGCACGCTGCTCTCCCCGGGACCCACCGACACCGCCGCCTGGGACGCCGTGGACCCGGACCGGCGGCCCGGGTTCACCCCGCGGGCCCGGATGCTCCGCCCCGGCGACGTGGCGGAGGCGGTTCGGTGGCTCGCGACCCGGCCGGACCAGGTGCACGTGGAGTGGGTCAGGATGGGACCCGGGTGAGGCGGGGAGCGGCAACGGGGAACGGGGAGCGGTCACCACTTCATGAGCGAGCCTCCTGGATGCGAATGACGATCTGCGGTGCCGCGCTGGCGATCGCCGCTGCCCTTCCCGCCGCGGCCCAGGGACCGCCGCCGATGCCGGGTGATCCGCTGGTCCTCGCCGTTGCCCGCGCCCCCGACGGCGCGGTCTGGGCGGGCACCTATGGCGCCGGGATCCTCGTGCTCCGTCCCGGCGCCCCCGGGTGGGAGCGCATCGCCTCGGATACGACCGCGACCTCCATCTCGTGGGACTTCGTCCACGCCTTCGCCTTCGGCCCCCGGGGCGAGGTGTGGTACGGCACCGTCGGCAACGGTTGGGGGGTGTCCGCGGACGGCGGGCGGACCTGGCGGAACTGGACCTTCCGGCAGCTGGGCCCCGAGTGGCAGTACGTGGCGCCCGGCGGCCTGGCCACGCGGGGCGACACCGTCTGGGTCGCCACGGCGGACGGCCTGCAAGTCTCGCCCGACGGCGGCGCCACCTGGATCGCCTTCGGCGACTCGACCGGACCCGCCGCAACCGGCCCCGCCGCCGTGGCGCTGCCGCTGCTCCGCAACGAGTACGTGCTGGCGATGGAGCTGTCCGGCCCGGCCGCGGTGGTGACCCACCTGCGCGGCACCGACATCGTGTGGCACGACGGTACCCGCTGGCGCGCCCAGCCGTTCGGGGTGGCCGCCCGCGGGCGCCACCTCGAGGCGATGGTCGACGGGGCGCGGTGGCAGGTGCGGAACGGGCGCCTGCTCGCCGCGGTGGCCGCGGCCCCGCCGGCTCCGGCCGCCGCCGCGGGGGGCCGCATCGAGGCACCCCGCACCACCTGGTTCCAGCGGCCCATCGCGGAGGGGGACAACTGGTTCATCGACCAGACCTACCGGTACGGGTCGACCATGGGGGGGAACTTCCAGCAGCACCAAGGGGTGGAGTTCAACAACCCCGACGGGACGCCGGTGTTCGCCATCGGCGCCGGCGAGGTGGCCTACGCGGGCCGGGCCGAGGCGGGCGCACTCACCGTGGCCATCCGGCACGACTCGACGGTGATGGTGGTGGGGGCGCCCCGGCGGGTCTACTCGGTGTACTACCACAACTCGGCGCTCGAGGTCGGGACGGGGCAGCGCGTGGCGGCTGGCCAGCTGATCGCGCGGGTCGGCAACACCGGCCGGGCCACCAACGACCACCTCCACCTCGAGGTCCACGCCGTGCCCGAGTGGGCCGCGGTCGGCGCGGTGGTGGATTCGCTGCAGCGCTACCCGGCGCACACCACCAATCCGGAGCTCTGGATCGCCCCGCTGCCCGGCACCGGCATCGTGGCCGGCCGCGTCCTCGACAGCCGCGGCCGGCCGGTGGCGCAGGCGCGGATCCACGGCATCCGGAAGGCTCGCCCGCGCGAGACCCCGCTGGGCTTCGCCGAGACGTACGGCGACCGCGCCCACCCGCATCCCCTGTATGGCGAGCACTTCGCCCTGGGCGACGTGCCCCCCGGCCGGTACGTGCTGCGGGCCGAGAAGGACGGCCGCCCGGTCGGGCAGCCGGTGGAGGTGACGGTCGAGGCGGGGCGGGTCACCTGGGTCGAGTTCCGCTGAGTGTTCATCGAGCTGACCGACGTCCTTCGCTGCCCCGCCGACCACGAGGAGGGCTACCTCGTCCTGCTGCCCGACGCGATGGCCGGCCGGGACGTGACGGCGGGACGGCTCGGCTGCCCGGCGTGCGGGGCGGAATACGCCGTCCGGGACGGGGTCGCGGAGTTCGGCGCGCCTCCCGGGTGGCCGACCGAGCCGCCCCGGCTCGACGGGACGGGAGTGGCGGCCCTGCTGGGGCTCGAGGGCCCGGGCGGATTCGCCGCCCTGGTTGGGGGAGCGGCGGCCGACTGGCAGGCGGTGGCCGCGGCGGCGGAGGGAGTGCATCTGGTGGGGGTGAATCCGCCGGAGGCAGTCCGGCCCGCCCCCGGCCTCAGCGTGGTGCGCTCCCCGGTGTTCCCGCTCAGGCAGCGGTCGCTCCGGGGCATCGCGCTGGGCCCCGGGTACGGCTCCGACCCGGCCTGGGTGGCCGCCGCGGCCGGGGCGGTGCTGCCGGGCCTCCGCGGGGTGGGGGAGGGAAGCGGCGAGGGGCCCGAGCGGTCGCTCGAGCCCCTCGGAGCGGCGGGCGGCGCCTGGGTGGCCCGCCGCCGGCGTCAGTCGCCGCCGGGCAGCGCGTAGAGCGCCTCGATGCGGTCGCGATAGCGCTCCTCGACGACGCGCCGCTTCACCTTGAGCGACGGCGTGAGCTGGCCGTTCTCGATGGTGAAGTCCTCGGTGAGCAGGAGGTAGCGCTTCGGCTTCTCGAAGTGCGCCAGGTCCCCCAGCATCCCGTTCAGCTCCTCCTCGACCTTGCGCTCGACCCCGTGGCGGGTGGCGAGCTCGGCGTCGGTGCCCCCGGGCATCCCGGTGGCGGCCAGCCACTGCCGGACCTTCTCGTAGTTCGGGACGACCAGCATGATGGGGTACTTCCGCTTGTCGCCCAGCACCACGGCGTTCACCACGAACGGGTTGGTCTTGGTGCGGTTCTCGATCGGCTGCGGGGCGATGTTCTTCCCGCCCGCGGTGACGATGATGTCCTTCTTCCGGTCGGTGATCTTCAGGAACCCGTCGCCGTCCACCACGCCGATGTCCCCGGTGTGGAACCAGCCGTCGCGGTCGATCGCCTCGGCCGTGGCCTCGGGCTTGTTGAAGTAGCCCTGCATCACGTGGGGGCCGCGGGTGAGGATCTCGCCGTCGGCCGCGATGCGCACCTCGACCCCGGGAATCGGCTTCCCGACGCTGCCGAGCCGGATCGCATCGGGCGTGTTCACGGTGATCACCGGCGAGGTCTCGGTGAGGCCGTAGCCTTCGTAGACCGGGAGCCCGGCCGCATAGAAGAACCGCGCGATGTCGGCCGAGAGCGGGGCCCCGCCCGACACGAAGAAGCGCACCTGCCCCCCGGTCCGCGCCTGCAGCTTGCTGAACACCAGCCGGTCGGCGATCCGCTTCTGGAAGGCGAGCCCGGCCGGGATCGGCCGCTTCGCGATCCGGAGGTCGGCCCACCGCTCGGCCGTGCGCTTGGCCCAGAAGAAGATCCGCTGCCGGAGCGGCGGCCCCGCCATCACGCCCTCGAGGACCTTGGCGTAGATCTTCTCGTAGAGCCGGGGCACCGAGGCCATCACCGTCGGCTTCCGGTCCTGCAGGTCGGCCGGCACCGTCTCGATGCCCTGGGCGTAGTTGATCGTGGTGCCCGCCCACATCATCACGTAGTGCCCCACCATCCGCTCGAAGATGTGCGAGAGCGGCAGGAAGGAGAGGCACTCGTCGCTGTCGCCGATGTCGAAGAGCCTGAGGGCAGCGACGACGTTGGTCGTGATGTTCCCGTGGGTCAGCATCACGCCCTTGGGGTCGCCCGTCGTGCCGGAGGTGTAGATCAGGGTGGCGAGGTCGTCGGGGCCGGGCTGGAGCGCCTCCTCGCGCCAGCGGGGGTACTTCGCCGCCGCCGCGCGGCCGGCGGCCATCACGCCTTCCAGCGTCAGGACCCCGTCGCCCCCGAGGCCCGGGTCGAAGGCGATCACGTGCCGGAGCGACGGCACGTCGCCCCGCACCGCGAGGACCTTCTCCAGCTGGCCCGCGTTCGAGACGCAGACCGCCACGGCCCCCGAGTCGCGGAGGATGTAGGCCGCCTGGTGGGCCGGGAGCGTGGGGTAGATGGGGACGTCGGCGCAGCCGGCCGCCAGGCAGGCATAGTCGGCCGTGGCCCACTCCGGGGAATTCTCCGCGAGGATGCCGACCCGGTCCCCGCGCCGGACCCCGAGCTCGCGGAGCCCGAGGCTCAGGGCCTGCACCCGCTCGAGGAGCTGGCGGTAGCTCACGTCCACCCAGGCGCCGTCGCGCTTGGCGCGCATCACCACCGGGGTGTCGATGAAGCGGTCGACGGCGAGGAAGAAGATCTCGTTCAGCGTCCGTGGCGTGGTCACGCGAACCTCCTCCGGGGCCCTCGCGGCCGGCGGCCAGGGCTCTGGGGTGAACCTGATGATCGTCCGCTGTCCCGATCCCGGCACCGGCTCGGCGCCGCGGAACCGGGCGCTGCGGAACTCCACGACGGCGCTGTCCGGCGCCGCCTGCCCGGCGACCACACGCAGCTCGACCGGTGACGCCGGGCCGCCGGTGGCGCCGGTGGGCAGCGTATCGAGCAGCACGCCGGTGGACAACTCCACCGTGCGCAACTCCGAGATGGAGAACTACTTCAAGAAGATGAGGACGGAGCCGCCGACCTCAATCTGCCGGTTGAACGAGGTGGAA
>JAICEH010000088.1 GCA_025924275.1 Gemmatimonadales bacterium
CGGGGAGCGGGGAGTGGGGAGCGGGTCCGGCCACCCCACCCTCGATTCGTCCGCCCGGCCGCGCCCGGCTACCCGCCCCCGCCGCCCCCGCATCCCGCGTCCTCGCACCCCTCCTCCGTCTCCAGCTGGATGGTGACGTGATGGATGCCCAGGGCGGCCGCCGCGACGCGGAGCCCCTCCAGGGCCCCGGGGTGGTCGGCGAGGGCGGGGACGACCGCGTGGCCGCTCATCGCGACGACACCGCTGGTGACGGTCCAGAGGTGGAGGTCGTGCACGTCCGCGACGCCCGGGACCCCGCGCATCCGCCGCGCCAGGTCCGGCACCGAGATGTGCGCCGGCGCCGCCTCGAGGAGCACGTTGACGCTCTCCCGGATCACGCGCACCGCCCCGGCCACGATCAGCACGGCGATTCCCAGCGACACCAGCGGGTCCGCGGCGGTCCACCCGGTGATCCCGACCACCAGGGCGGCGACGATCGCGCCCACCGAGCCCAGGAGGTCGCTCAGGACGTGGAGGTAGGCGGCACGGGCGTTGAGTGTGGCGTGGTCGTGGCCGCGGTGGAGCACCCGGAGGGCCACCAGGTTGACCAGGAGCCCCGCGCCCGCCACCGCCCCGAAGAGCCGGGCGTCCACCTGGTGCGGCACGCCGAGCCGCCCGACGGCCTCGACGGCGATCCACCCGGCGATGGCGAGGAGGAGCGCCCCGTTCAGGAGGGCCGCGAGGATCTCCCAGCGGAGGTAGCCGAAGGTCTTGGAGCTGTCGGCGGGCCGCTCCGCCATCCGGGCGCCGGCGAGGGCCAGGCCGAGGGCCCCGACGTCGGTCAGCATGTGCCCGGCGTCGGCCAGCAGGGCCAGCGACCCGGAGAGCCAGCCGCCCACCGCCTCCACCACCATGAACGCCGCGGTGAGCGCCAGGACGGCGCCGAGGCGGCGGGTGGGGCGGGCGGCGGTGGCGGGGGCGGGGTGGGGCAGGGGGTCGGGGAACGGGGAACGGGGAACGGGGAACGGGGAACGGGGAACGCGGAGCGGGGAGCGGGAAGGGTCGTGATGGCAGGCGTCGGGGTGTGGCGGCGGGGCCCGCTCCCTGCTCCCCGCTCCCCGCTCCCCCGGGTCGTGGTAGCTTTCGGGGATCATGGAACCCCCACAAGCCGGCCCGATCCTCGGTGGCCTGGCCGCAATCGTGCTGCTGGTGCTCGCGAACGCTTTCTTCGTCGCCGCGGAATTCGCCCTGGTCGGGGCGCGCCGGACACGGCTCGAGGAGATGATCCGGGCCGGCGACCGCAAAGCTATCCTGGCCCGCCGGGCGGTACAATCACTCGACCGGTACATCTCGGCGACCCAACTGGGGATCACCCTGGCCTCACTCGGCCTCGGCTGGGTGGGTGAGCCGGCGCTGGCGCACCTGATCGAGGGGGCCTTCCGCGCCCTGCCCGACCGGCTCGAGGCCCTCGCCACCCACACGGTGGCGGTGGCGATCGCCTTCTCCATCATCAGCGCGCTCCACATCATCCTGGGGGAGCTGGTGCCGAAAGCGCTGGCGCTCCTCTTCCCGGAGAAGATCAGCGGGTGGGTCGCCGCCCCGCTGATGGGCTTCGCGTGGGTGATGACGCTGCCGATCGGGCTCCTCAACGGGACGGCCAACCGGCTCCTCCGGCTCCTCGGGGTGCAGGCCCCGAGCGAGAAGGAGCGGGTCCACTCGCCGGAGGAGATCCGGATGCTGGTCGAGCAGAGCCAGGTGGGCGGCTCGATGCAGACCCAGGACGCGCGGATGCTGGAGGGGGTGTTCGAGTTCAGCGAGAAGACCGCGGAGGAGGTGATGACCCCGCGGACCCGGATGGTGGCCCTGCGGTCGAGCCTCACGGCGGCGGGTGCGGCGGACGTGGTGGCGGAGGCGGGTCGGTCGCGCTACCCGGTGTACACCGGCTCGCTGGACGACATCGTCGGGATCGTGCACGCGAAGGACATCCTCGCGGCACTCCGGCGCGACGCGACGGCCCCGGTGGAGACCCTGATGCGGCCGCCCCTCCTGGTGCCCGGCACGCGCGAGGTGGAGGACGTGCTGACCGACATGAAGCGGCTCAAGAGCCACATGGCGGTGGTGCTGGACGAGTACGGGGGCACGGCGGGGCTGGTCACGATGGAGGACCTGCTGGAGGAGATCGTCGGGGAGATCCAGGACGAGTACGACCGGGCGGAGAAGTCGGCGCCGGCAGAACCCGACCCGTCCCTGACGCGCGGGGAGCTGACCATCGCGGAGTTCAACGCGGAGCACGACACCGGACTGGACGACGCGGACTACACCACCATCGGCGGCTGGGTGTTCGGCCAGCTCGGCCGGCTGCCGCGGGTGGGAGACCGGATCGAGGCGGGCCCGGTCACGCTCGAGGTGGCGGCGATGGACGGGCGGCGGGTCAAGAGCCTGCGGGTGGTCGGGGAGCGGGGAGCGGGGAGCGGGGAGCGGGGCGTGGGCTGATCCACCCCGCAGCGGCGCAGGGAACGCAGGGAACAGAGACTTCCCTGATGCTGTTTGCCCCACCCCACCCCATTCGACACGGCCCGGGGCGGGGTGGGGCAACATCTTGTAGCAGTTCTCCGCGGCCCTCCGCGACTCCTCCGCGCCTCCGCGGTGAATCAGGCGCGGACGCGGGCGCCGAGGGCCGCCGCGAGATCGAGCGCCCGGCGCATCGAGGACGGGTCGGCGCGGCCGGTGCCGGCGATGTCGAACGCGGTGCCGTGGTCGGGGCTGGTGCGCGGGAACGGAAGGCCGAGCGTCACGTTCACCGCCTGCCCGAACGACGCCACCTTGATGGCGGTCATCCCCACGTCGTGGTAGGGCGCCAGCACCGCGTCGAACTCCCCCCGCATCGCCCGCACGAACACGGTGTCCGCCGGGAACGGCCCCGCGGCCCCGAGCCGCTCCGCGGCCGGCCGGAGCACGCGGTCATCCTCGTCCCCGAAGAGGCCGCCCTCGCCGGCGTGGGGGTTGAGCGCGCAGAGGGCCAGCCGGGGCTCGGGAAGCCCGAACCAGTTTCGGAGGGCCGTGCGGGTGACGGTCCCGGTGCGCACGATGGCGGCCGTCGTCACCAGCGCGGGCACGTCGCGGAGCGGCACGTGCGTCGTCACCAGCACCACCCGGAGGCGGTCGGAGGCGAGCATCATCGCCACGTCCACGTCGCCGGCGAGGTGGGCCAGCATCTCGGTGTGGCCCGGGAAGGGAAAGCCGGCGAGCTGGAGGGCCTGCTTGCTGGCGGGCGCGGTGACGACGGCGTCCACGGCGCCCTCGAGGGCCAGCCGGGCGGCGGCCTCGATGGCGTGCCCGGCGATGGCACCGGCCCGCCGCGCCCCGCCCTGCCCCGCCCAGCGCCCCACCGGGAGCCGGCGGGCGGCGGCGACCGCGCCCACCTGGTCGTCGGCCCCCACCACGGTGACCTCCGCCGCCAGCGGCTCGGCCAGCGCCCGGGCGACGATCTCCGGCCCGATGCCCCGCGGGTCGCCCAGCGTGACCGCCAGGCGAACGGTCACTCGCGAATGTCCACGTAGAGGCCGCGGCGGAGCCCGTCGAGCCAGCGGCGCATCGCGAGCTCCTCGCCGAGCTGGCTGCGCACCCGCTCGCGCACGTCCTCGAAGCGGACCGCACCGCTCGGGCGCACCTCGGTGACCCGGGCGACCACCCACTTCTCCCGCGGATCGTCGGCGGCGCCGGTCAGGCCGAAGGCGAACACCGCCCCGCTGTCGGGGAGCACCCCCTGCGACAGGCCGAAGCCGGCCGCGAACGGCGCGGGCAGCTGCGTGGCGGGCACCAGCTTCGCCTCGCGTTCCTGATCCGGGGCCTGGTACAGCCGCTGGAGCGAGTCGAGCGAGGCGCCGGCGGCGACCCGGTCGCGGAAGGCCGCCGCCATCCGCCGGACGCTGTCGGCGGCCGCGGGGGTGACGTCCGGCTGGATCAGGATGTGGCGCGCATTCACCTCGGCGGGCTGGGTCCGCTCCACCTGGATGATGTGCAGCCCGAAGGAGCTCTCCACCGGGTCGGAGATCTGCCCCGGCCGGAGCCGGAACGCGGCGTTCTCGAACGCGGGCACCATCTGGCCGCGGCGGAACCAGCCGAGGGACCCGCCCTGTTCCCGGCTGCCGGGGTCGGCGGAGAAGCGCCGCGCGGCGGTGGCGAAATCGGCGCCGCGCCGGAGCTCGCCCACGATCGAGTCGGCGAGGGTGCGGGCCCGGGCGACGGCGGCGGAGTCGGGCACCGGGGCCAGGACGAGCTGCTGCCAGGACACCAGCGCCGGGAGGCTGTCGGCCTGGCTGCGCCGGGCCTCGAACCAGGCCCGCATCTCGGCCTCGGTCGGGTTGAGCGGCCGGAGCTTCCCCTCGGCGCGCAGCTTCTCCCGGAGGGCCCGCACCAGGAGCTGGTTGCGCTGCTGCTCGGTCAGCCAGCGGCGGTACTCCTCCGGGGTCTGGAACCCGGCCTTGCGGAGCTCGTCGCCGTACTCCTGGTCGGTGCCGAAGCGGCCGCGGACGTTCCGGATGGTCTGCTCCACCGCGGCAGCGACCTCCTGGTCGGTCACCTTGATGGCGGTGTCGGCGGTGGCCTGCTGGATCAGGAGCTCGTTGTCGATGAGCTCCCCGATGATGCTGCGCCGCACCCGGGCGAGCGAGTCGCCGCCGGCGGGAATCCGGAGGCCGGCCGCCTGGCGCGCGAACAGCTCCTCCTGGACCTCCGACTCGAGGATGGGATGATTCCCGATCACCGCCACGACGCGGTCGACCACCTGGGCCTCCTGCGCCGCCACGGCCGGCGCCCCCGCCGCGGCGAGCGCGACGAGGGCGAGGAACCGGACGGGGAGCCGGCGGGTCACTGGGGCGGCGCGGCGCCCACCGGTGGCCCGCCGGTGGCGGGCTCGAGGCCGGCCGGCGGCGGGGCCCCCTGCGGCCCGGCGGGGGGCATGGGCAGGGCGCCCGTCGTGTCGGCGCCCTTGGCGATGGCGAGCTCCGCCGCCCGCTGGAGGCCGGCCGGCGAGAGACGGAAGTCGTAGCGGCCCCGGAGGATGCTGGCGAAGGTGGCGGACGGCAGCGGCCGGAGCCGGGACTCGCCCGAGACCACGCGGTCGAAGTAGGTGTCCACCTTCATCGCGGCGAGCCGGCGCCGCTCATCCACCGGCACGGTCGAGTCGCGGACGTCGGCACCGAGTCCGATGACCGCGGACAGCGTGTCGAGCCGCGCGAGGTACTCGAGCCGGAGCGCGGTCCATTCCTCCGGGGTGACCTCGATCCCGGCGCTGTCGGCCTGGGCGAGGAGCAGGTAGTTCTGCCCCAGGGCCTCGGCGAACTGGCGCAGGTTCTCGTCGTCCGCCGCGCGGACCTGCACGGAGAACTGGGTCGGGAGCGCCTGGAGCCACTGCAGGAAGTCGGACACGCGGAGCCCCCCGCCCTGCCAGGTGGCGAGCTTCCGGCCCGACTCGCGGTGCTTCTCGGGGTCATCCACGGCGGCGCGCATCCGGGCCGGGGCGTCGGACGCGACCTCGAGGCGCCGGGCCAGGGCGAGGCTGTCGAGGTAGGCCGACTCCAGCCGGGCCGCCGCTTCGCGGGTGAGCCACGACTGGAGCCGCGCGCGCACGTCCTCCGCCGAGGGGCGGCGGACGAGGTGGTACCCGTAGGGCGTCTCGACCACCCCGCTCATCCCGCCCGGCGCGAGGGACCATCCGGCGCTGTCGAAGGCGACGACGAACGCGCCCCGCGCGCTGGGCGGGAGGAAGCCGCTGTCCCGCGCGCTGCCGGCGTCGGCCGAGTTGGCGAGGGCCAGGGCCCCGAATTCGGCGGTGCCGCCCCGCCGCGCCTGGGCCAGGAGCTCGTCGGCCCGGCGCCGTGCCGCCTGCCGGTCGGCCGGCGAGGCATCCTGGGGGACCCGGAGCAGGATGTGCTGGAGCACCCGGACCGAGTCGCCGCCGTAGAGCCGGTCGGCGGCCTCGGCGGTGACGCTGGTGCGGCGCGCCATCAGCGAGTCGTACCAGTGCTGGCCCTTGAGCTCGGTGAGCTCGCGCCACATCGCGCCGGCGATCGTGGCGCTGTCGGTGAACGGGGTGCCCTCGGCGACGGCCTGGGAGAAGAGGGTGAAGTCCACCCAGAAGTTGGCCACGTCGCGCGCCGACTCCCGGCTGGGCTTGAGCCCCTTGGCCGCGGCCATGAGGGTGGCGAGCCGGTCGGCGGTGAGCGTCTGGCCCTCGGCGCGGGCCGCCTCGTCCGCGTGGGCGGAGAGGGCGTCGCGGCACGCCGCGAGGCCGGGCACGAGGGCGAGCAGGAGGAGCAGGGGCAGGGCGAGGCGTCGCATCAGGGTTCCGTTCCCAGGGTTCACACGCACGTCGTCGGCGCCGGTCGGGCGCGGGTTCAGAGGGCGCGCAGCGCGCGCACCAGCGCGGGCACGAGAGGTTCGCCGCCCAGCCGGGTGAGGCGCAGCGAGAGGGGCACCATCCGGCGCACCTCCGCGGCGAGCTGGACGTCCTCGAGGGCGGCCGTGAGCCCGGCGAGCCGCGGCACCGCCCCCTCGCGGAAGGTGAGCCGCGCCTCGTCGCCGCGCACCAGCACGTGCTGCAGCCCGAGGCCGACCCCCACCACCCGGAGCCGGGTCAGGTCGAGCAGCGACCCGGCCTCCTCGGGGAGCGGCCCGAACCGCTCCCGCAGTTCCGCGGACAACTCATCAATTTCGCCGGGTGACGCGGCCCGCGCCAGTCGCCGGTACAGGTCCAGCTTGACGTCGTCGTCGGGCACGTACCCGTCGGGCAGCCGCGCCGGGTGGTCGAGGATCACCTCGGGCGGGGCGACCTCCACCCGCTCTCCCCGGCCCTGGAGGGCCCGGACCGTCTCGTCCAGCCACCGCAGGTAGAGATCGAAGCCGACCGCGTGGGCGTGCCCCGACTGCTCGGCGCCGAGGAGGTTGCCGGCGCCCCGCAGCTCGAGGTCCCGGAGGGCGATCCGGTACCCGGCGCCGAGCTCGGTGTGGTGCTCCAGGACCCGGAGCCGGTCCTCGGCCTCGGGATCCACGGTGTCGGGCACGAGGAGGTAGCAGTACGCCCGGCGGTGGCTCCGGCCCACGCGCCCGCGGAGCTGATAGAGCTGGGCCAGGCCGAAGCGGTGCGCGTCGTGGACGATCATCGTGTTGGCGTTGGGCACGTCGAGGCCGGACTCCACGATCATCGTGGAGACGAGGATGTCCACCTCCCCGTTCACGAAGCCGCGCATCACCGTCTCGAGCGCCTCGGCCGGCATCTGGCCGTGGGCGACGCCCACCCGGGCCCGCGGCGCCAGGTGGCGGACCCGCGCCGCCACGGTCTCCAGGGTCTCGATCCGGTTGTGCACCACGAACGCCTGCCCGCCCCGGTCGAGCTCGCGCGCCAGCGCCTCCTCGAGGAGCGCGTCGTCCCAGGGCTCCACGAAGGTGAGGATGGGCGAGCGGTCGCGCGGCGGGGTCTCGATCAGGGTCAGGTCGCGGAGGCCGGCGAGCGAGAGGTGCAGGGTGCGCGGGATGGGCGTGGCGGTGAGGGTGAGCACGTCCACCGCCAGCCGGAGCGCCTTGAGCCGCTCCTTGTGCCTGACCCCGAACCGGTGCTCCTCGTCCACGATGAGGAGACCCAGGTCCTTGAACCCGACGTCGCGGGAGAGCAGGCGGTGGGTGCCGATCACGACGTCCACCTCGCCTCGCGCGAGCCGGCCGAGCACCTCCTTCTGTTCCTTCGCCGTCCGGAAGCGGGAGAGCACCTCGACCCGGACCGGGAAGTCCGCGAGGCGCTCGGTGAAGGTGCGCCCGTGCTGGTCGGCGAGGATGGTGGTGGGGACCAGCACCGCCACCTGCTTCCCCCCCTGCACCGCCTTGAAGGCGGCGCGCACCGCCACCTCGGTCTTGCCGTAGCCGACGTCACCCACCAGGAGGCGGTCCATCGGCCGGGGCCGCTCCATGTCCTGCTTCACCTCCTCGGTGGCCTTCCGCTGGTCGGGAGTGTCCTCGTAGAGGAAGGCCGACTCGAGCTCGCGCTGCCAGCGAGCGTCCGGGGGGAAGCCGAAGCCGGCCGCCACCCGCCGCCGGGCGTAGAGGTCCACCAGCTCGGCCGCCATCTGCCGGATGCCCTCGCGGGCGCGCTCGCGGGTGCGGTGCCAGCTGGTCCCGCCCAGCCGGTGGAGCC
>JAICEH010000089.1 GCA_025924275.1 Gemmatimonadales bacterium
CAGGAAGCGCAGGTCGATGACGTCCACCGCCGGGATCCCCGCCCGCTGCAGCGGCAGGTGGTCGTCCTTGATCGGGATCCCGCTCTCCGCCGGGAACATCGCCCCGTGGCCCAGGCGCTCGGCCGTGTCCCAGACCTTCCGCACCACGTCGGGGGCGCCGGTGAGGGAGTAGCCCTCCTGCGCGAACCGCGGGTGGGGGGCCCCCACCAGGTCGAGCAGCACGGCGTAGCGCGGGCGCGGTCCCGCCGGCAGGTGCCGGGCAAACCAGGTGCTGCCGATCAGCACGTCCGCGCTGTCGGCGAAGATCCCGAAGTCCTCGCCGTCCACGAAGAGGAGGTCCACCCCGCGGGGCGCGCCGCCGGCCGCGGCGATGGCATCGGCCACGCCGAGCAGCACCGCCACGCCCGACCCCCCGTCGTTGGCGCCCGGCACCGGGACGGTGGAGTCGGTGCTCCCCGCGGCGTCGGCGTGGGGCCGCGTGTCCCAGTGGGCGAGAAGCATCACCCGGTCCGCCGCCTCCGGGTGGAAGCGCGCCAGGAAGTTCCGGAGCGGGAGGGTGTCGCCCCGGAGGGTCACGTGCTCGAAGGCCTGCACCACGACGGTGTCGGCCCGCGCCGTGAGGAGGCTGTCGAGCCAGTCGCCCATCCGCTGGTGCGGCTCCGAGCCGGGGACCCGGGGGCCGAAGGCCACCTGCCGGGCCACGTAGGCCAGCGCCGCCTGGCCGTCGAACGGCGGCGGCGGCGGGCCGTCCTGGCACCCCGTCCCGAGGAGGACGGCCGCGACGAGCCAGCGCGGGATCATCGGAAGTCTCCGGCGAAGAGGGACAGCGTGAAGCCGGCGGTGAGGATGAGCTGGTTGGTGCGCCGGTTGAGGTGCTTCGAGTCGTTGATGGACCAGTTGGCCTGCAGCGACCCGGTCATGATCCGGCCCAGGTCGGTGTCCAGCGTCACCAGCACGTCCCGCCGGTAGAAGTCGGTGACCACCTCGCACGCGTCGGTGGTCGGCCGGTCGAGGCAGCTGGTGTTGTTCGCCAGCCGGCCCGTGGCGTTGGCGCGGATCACCCGGCGCGAGCGGCTGAGCCCCTGCGGGAGCCGGAACGAGTAGTTGAGCGTCGCCACGAACTCGTCGTTGTCGAGCACCGTGACGTTGCCGTTCGACTCGGTCTCCTGGTCGGTGGTGTTGTACCCGAACCGCATCACCAGCCCGTTCCGGAACCCGGCCTGCAGGTCGCGGGTCCAGGCCTCGGAGACCACCGCCTGCCGGGCCGCCCCGGCCGCGGTCGGCAGCCGGGTGACGCCCTCGCGGTCGCGCACCGTGGCGCCCAGCACCAGCTGCGCCAGGGGCCCGCCCCGGAAGGCGCGCGTGAAGCGCACGGTGCCGATCGGCCACTCGGTGGTCTCGATGGTGGTGACCTGGAATTCGTCCCCCACCCGCTGGTGGCGGTCGGTCTCGATGTCGCTGTAGGAGAGCGACACGGAGAGCCCGAGCGGCAGGTCCGCGCCCAGGGTCACGCTCGCCCGGCCGATGTCCGAGGCGCCGATCGCCGGCTCGCCCTCCTGCGACAGGAAGTCGTCCAGCCCGCCCAGGGCGAGCTGGTACCCCAGCCCCGGGTCGAAGGTGGCCAGGTCGTAGGTGGAGGTCCGGGTCCGCGCGGTGAGCACGTCCACCGGCCGGAAGCCCCGGAGGGCCCGTGTCACGCCCGAGGAATCGCCCAGCAGCCGGGCCGCCAGGCGGTCCACCGCCACGGTGGCCCCGAGCTCGCGGGTGCGGCTGTTGTTGTAGGTCTGGGGCAGGAGGAAGGCGCCCGCGGTGTCGTCCTCCTCCCGCACCGGCGGCCGGCCGAACAGGTAGCGGTTGAGCACGAAGCTGCTGCCGGTCGAGTAGCGCGGACGGAGCCAGCTGGTGAGGCGTGGGGCGAGGGAGAGCGCGGTGGTGAGCGTCCGGTCCCGCTCGGTGCCGACGTCCATCCCGAGGAACGACTCCCGCGACTCGCCGGCCAGCCGGCCGATGGTGGTCGAGTCGGGGTACTCCCGCAGGTCCCGCGTGCTCACCAGGTCGGCGTTCAGGGTCAGCATCCCCACCGGCTGCAGCGTGAGGCCGGCCGCATTCCGCCACAGGTGGTTGAGCGAGGTCACCGGCTGGATGAGCCCGTCGTCGGGCCGCTCCACCGGGACCGCGAAGGAGGTCCGGTCGGTCTCGTTCCGGGAGAGGCTGCTGGAGAGCCGGAGGCTGGTCGGCGCCAGCGCCAGCCGGCTCCCGCGCATGCCCTGGGCCGCCTCCGACTCGCCCAGCCAGCCGGGCAGCGCGTCCAGCACGCCGCCCAGCGGGAGCGCCGGGCCGGCCCGGTCGAGCTGCAGCCGGTAGGTCGCGTTGAGCTGGTAGGCCGAGGCCGAGCCCTCGGAGAGCTCGGTGGTGTTGGCACCGGTGGTGTAGTTGGCCGAGAGGGCCAGCGGGTCCGCGAAACCCCGGGACAGCCAGCCGCGCCCCCGGGTGGTCCGGCGCACCGCCGCGGTGAAGCTCGCGGTCCAGGCCTCGGGGCGGCGGAGGCCGTCCAGGTCGCTGGCCCGGAGGTCGGTGCCCGTCACCAGCTCCGGGTCCACCACCGCCCGGGAATACACCGCCGTCACCGGGAGCGCCAGGCCGGCGCGGGCCGGGAGGAAGCGCTCCAGCCGGGTGCTGGCGCCGAGGCTCATGTTGGTCGCGTCGCGGTAGCTCGGGTCGCGGCCGATCTGGCGGAACTGGGAGCCCTGCCGCGTGAGGGAGAAGGCGACGTCGCCCACGTCCGAGGCGGTGAGACGGGCGTCGAGGGCGTAGGCCGAGCCCACGTCGGCCAGCGGCCGCGCCATCCGGATGTCGTCGATCCAGAGCTCCGCCGTGGTGGCCGCCGTGCCGGCCGAGGCCCGCCAGATGGCCGCGCTCAGCTCCTGCACCGCCGCGAGGTTGGGCGGGCCCACGTCCGGGTCGCGCACGTGCACCACGTACGGCCCCTCGCAGGCGACGTACGCCTCCGGGTCGCCCCAGCCGCACGCCGCCGCGCCCGAGGGGGGCTCCCCCCGGAGCCAGCGGCCCTCGGTCTCGCCCCGCAGCCGGCGCCAGACGTCGAGGTCGATCACCAGCTCCGGCACCCAGGTCGCGGTGGACGCGCGGGCGCGGTAGAGGTAGAAGTTGTCGGCGTCGGTGCCGACCTTCACCAGCGCCTCGAAGTCGCCCTCGTCCCAGCCCGTGCCCCGGCCCCGCGCCCAGACCCGCATCTCGCCGTACTTGAGCAGGTTCTGCGGCCCGGCCGGGAAGCGGACGTAGGCCTCCGCCCGCTGGCCGGCGGCGAGCCCGCCCGCGAGGATCCGGAGCGACTTCTCGTTGATCTGGACGCCCTGCGTGTCCTGGCTGCCGTCCTTGCGCGTCGACTCGTCCCCCACCCCCGGCGGGCTCTCGTACCCGTCGTCCTCGGTGGAGATCACCGACGCCGCCACCTCGCCCGTCGGCTCGGGCAGCGAGCCGCTGATGCCGGCGATCGGCTGGTCGGCCCGCCGCACCCAGCTGGTGCCGAGGAACCGCATCCGGGCCAGCGCGAACCGCGCCGCCACGTCATCGCCCCCGTCGTCCGGCGGGCCCGCCACCGTGACCCGCAGGTGCTGCACCAGCCGCAGGTTCGGCGTGCCGATCACGTGGTCCGGGAGCCGGATCGGGACCCGGTACAGGCTCCACCGCGCCACGTTCCCGTTCGGGTCGGTCGAGGTGACGCCGTCGCGCACGAAGTAGCGGCCGTCGGCCAGGTCCACCACCCATCGCGCCACGTTGTCGTTCGGCCCCCGGGCGTCCAGCAGGTTGTCGTTGTTGAGGTCCTCGGTGTCGAGCGTCCCGTTCCCGTTCGAGCAGCGGGCGCTCAGGTCGCCCCAGGGGAACACCGGCACGGCGTTGCTCAGCACCCGGACGCAGAGCGCCAGCTGGTCCACCGGCCCAGCGGGGCCGACGAGCTGGTCGGGCCGGTCCGAGAGGATCCCGATGTCGTCCACCGACGCGTTGAAGACGCCGGTGGAGGAGCGTTCGGTGTCGAGCCGCCCGGGTCCCACCGCCTGCCGTCCGGTGTAGGTCGTGTCTGCGCCCGACACCGTGAAGTCGGTCGGGGCGAGCGCCAGCGCGTCCTCGCTCACGCTGCCCAGGTCGAACACCAGGCGGACGCCGGCGGAATCCGCCTCGCGCGCCCCGCTCTGGAACACCCAGAACTCCAGGAACTCGTTGCGCGAGAGGTCGAGCCCGTTGAGGCTGAGCGGGGTCACCATCGAGCGCCACCGGGGGCGGAGCGGCCGCGCGGGCTGGGTCCAGCGCGAGCTGTTGTCCGTCTGCACGATGCCGCCGGCGGTGTCCGCGTGGAACCGGAGGTAGAGCACGGTCTCCGCCCGGTCGCCCACCCCGGTGAGCCGGATCCGGTCGTCGATGTCCTGCGCCTTGAGCTCGAGCGCCCCGCCGCCCACCCCGGGGATCAGGTTCTGCCAGGTGAGCTGGACCGCGTCCGCCGGGTCGAGCCCGCCGGCGAAGCCGATGTCCTCCAGGCCGTCGGGCGCCTGCGGCACCGAGCCGAACCCCCACACCGTCTCCCGCAGCGACACCTGGAACCCGGCGTCGGCCTCGAAGTCGTCGAGGTACGCCACGCCCACCCGGTTCGGGTCCGGCCGGCTGAACGCGAGCTCGGCGTTGATGTCGAGCCGGGACGGGGCGGTGGCGGGGGTCGAGGTGAGCCCGTTGAGGAGGCGGGTCACCGCCGACGGCTGGAAGGTGAGGCGCGTGCTCACGCCGGCCACCAGGTTCGAGGTCGGCTCGAACCCGATCGTGGGCCGGTTGAAGACCGTCTGCTCCGACTGGTACATCCCCACCAGGTCCACCCAGCCCACCCGGCCGAGGGAATAGCGGCCCGCGAGGCCGTAGATCGTCTGGGGGGCCACGGCGAACGCGCCCCGCTCCTCGAACCGTGCCGTGACCGTGGCCGACCCCTGTCCGAAGAGGCCGTCCGGGTTGAGGAAGGTGACCTGGCCCAGCTCGTAGGAGATGGAGTAGTCCACCCCGCGCTCCAGCCGGCGCCCGCCCAGGAACAGCTGCTCGCTCCCCTCCACCAGCTGCAGCGCGTTCAGGTTGAGCGTGGTCCGGTCTCCCGCCCCCGCGGCGAGGTACTCGAGCCCGAAGGTGAACCGGGCCGGCGGCGCCTGCGTCGTCTGGATGAGGTAGAGCGGCGTCCGGTAGAGCGAGTCGTTCCGCTCCTGGGGCAGGAGCCGGGTCGCGTCCGCGAACGGCTGGAGGTGCGGGAGGACGATGTAGGCCTCCGACAGGATCTCCGCCGCCCCGGGGTCCCGGATCCGCGGGAAGAGCCGGTTCTCCCGGTCGAATTCCTCGGTGTTGCTCTCGGTCGCGAGCCCGAGGAGCGCGAGGTACGTCCCCGTGCCCGAGAGCGGCTGGGCGGAGCGGTTCACCGTGAGCGCCACGGTGAGGCTCGGCCGGTTGAGGTCGCTGCCGGCCACCCGGTAGACCTGCCGCATCTCGTGGCGGAAGGTGAACGCCTCCGGCCCGCGCTGCGGCTCCACCAGGAGCCGCAGCGTGTCGGTGGTGGCCGGGTCGTCCGTCACCGGCATCGTGCCCACCAGCGTGCCGGTTGCGGTGCGGTAGCTCACCGCCAGGAAGTCGCCCCGGTCGAGCTTGGTGGTGAGCGCCACCCAGAGGCCCGACGGGTCGAGGTAGTAGTCCGAGCCCTGCAGCAGCAGCTCCCACCGGAGCGGCCCGACCTTCTGGCTCTCGTCCGCGCTCAGCCCGAGCGCCAGGATGCCCCCGATGTCCGGGGTGCTGCCCCCCTGGGAGGTCCCCGGCCGGTAGCGGTACACCTGGACCTGCGCCGGCCGCACCGCGGGCGCCACCGTCTCGGCGTCAAGGTTGAGGATGTCCACCGCGGGGAAGCCCCCGAGCTGGGTCGGGTCCACCGTCCAGTAGAAGCGGCCCGACTCGAAGTCGAGGTCGCGCGACTGCCGCTCCTGCGGCGAGCTGGACACCTGCCCGATGGTGTAGACCCGCTCGTTCGCCACCGACCCGCGCTGCGAGGCGTAGAGCGCCTGGAGCTGCACCGGCCCGACGTCGAAGGTGGCGTTGACGCCGAAGTTGTTGGTGGGGATCGCCGCAGTGAGGAACCGGGTGGGCGGCGGACGGAAGGTGACCGTGCCGACCTCCACCCGGCGGATGACCTCGTCCTCCAGTCCCTCGTAGTAGACCTGGATGTTGTTGTTGGCGGTGAACTCGCGCTCGGTGGCGTAGTCCACGTTCAGGTGGACCCGCCGGCCGATCAGGCCCGCCGCCCGCAGGTTGAACTCGGTCTCCAGCCGGGGCGCCTTCCAGGTGCCCTCGCACCCGGAGTTGGGGTCGAGGAGCTGGACCGCGTCGCACCGCTCGTTCCGGAACCGCTCGGTCCGGAGCTCCACCGCGGCCTGGCCCTCGAACGCGATGTCGGCGTACTTGACCGGCAGGCCCAGGAGCCCCCGCGCCTCGGCCCGGGCGGAGTCGGTGGCCACGTCCGTCCGGGCGCCGTAGAGCCGCTGGAAGGTCCACGCCAGCTCGTCGGCGGCACGGGCCGAGTCCACCGCCCGGGCCAGCCCGCGATCGAAGGCCTCGAGGGCCCGCGAGCGGAGGCCCGGCGCGTACCACGGCGACCGGAGCACCGCCGGCTCCCGGAGCCGGGGCAGCGGGCGCCCGAAGGTGGCTACGTACCCCGGCCCCTCCGGCTGCTGCCCCAGGGCCGCGCCCGGGAGGGCGAGGAACAGGGCGGCGACGAGGGGGCAGGCTCCGCGGACGGCGCGGACAAGGTACGGGCCCCGGGCGGGACGATTAGATTGGGAGCGGGACAAGGCCGGGAATATACACGTGCACGGAACCCCTTACAACAAAGGGAGTTAGCACCTGCGGATCCTGGATCGGTACCTGGTGCGGTCGCTCGCGGGCCCCTTCGCCTACGCCTTCACCGCCCTGGTCAGCATCCTGCTGCTCCAGCAGGTGGCGAAGCGCTTCGAGCAGCTCGTCGGGAAGGGCCTCCCCTGGTCGGTGATCGGGGAGGTCTTCGCCCTGACGGTCCCCTTCCTGGTCCCGATGGCGCTCCCCATCGCGGTCCTCGCCGGCACCCTCCACGCCCTGAGCCAGCTCGCCGCCGACAACGAGATCACGGCCATGCGCGCCTCGGGCGTGAGCGTGCGGCGCATCCTCCGCCCGCTCGTCGTGGTGGGCCTCGTCTGGGCCGCCACCAACTTCCTCTTCCTCGACCAGGTGGTGCCGCGGACCAACGCGCGCCTCCGCACGCTGATCGGCGACATCGCCCGCGTCAAGCCCACGCTGCAGCTCGAGGAGCAGTCCCTCAACCCCCTCCGCAGCGGCCTCTTCCTCCGGGCCGGCCGCATCGACCGGGGCGGCGGCCGCCTCCGGGACGTGACCATCTTCGACCTCTCGGGCCAGGACGTGCGCCGGGTGGTCTTCGCCGACAGCGGCGTGATGGGCATGGTGCCGGAGGGCACCGACCTCGTGCTCCGGCTGTACGACGGCGAGGTCCACGAGTACCGGAGCAGCAGTGCCACCCAGTTCCAGCTCACCGCCTTCGGCGAGAACACGGTGCTGGTCCGGGGCGTGGCGAACGAGCTCGAGCGGGACGAGTTCGAGGGCGCGCGCGGCGACCGGGAGATGAGCACCTGCGAGATGCTGGACGTGGTCGCGACCAGCCGGGCCCGGCAGGCGGCCGGGGTGGAGTGGGGACGCGCCCTCGTGACCGCGGATCTCCGCCGCCTGCTCGGGCTCCGGGCCGGCCGGCCGGAGCGCGCGGTGCCGGCGGAGCGCTCCGCGGGGGGCTATTGCGCGGCCGTCCGCAGCCTCCGCCGCCACCTCTCCCCTAGGACGGCCGAGGCCCAGGAGCCCGCACAGGCGCCGGCCCCCAAGCGGCTCCCGGAGCGGCTCGACCGCTACCGCCGCCAGGATCGGCCCGCCAGGGCGGCCCCGCAGGCCGCCGAACCGGGCTGGCGGGACGGGGCCGCGGCCGCCGACACCGGCCGGGCCGGGGGGCCCCGGCCCGGGCGCCCCCGCACGGCCCCCCCCCGGGGCCGCGGCCTCCACCACGCCGCGCCGGCCCGGCGGGC
>JAICEH010000090.1 GCA_025924275.1 Gemmatimonadales bacterium
CGTGTTCCCGTTCCCGGCTCCGGAGCTCCCACTCGGCGAAGGAGCCCGGCCAGTCCGTGATCCGCCCCTCGTGGAGAACCCACACCCGCTCCACCAGCGACTCGAGCAGGGCCCGGTCGTGGCTGACCAGGAGGACCGTGCCCTCGAACGCGGCGATCGCGTCCTCCAGGGCCTCGATGGACTCGACGTCGAGGTGGTTGGTCGGTTCGTCGAAGACCAGGAGGTTGGCGCGCTCGAGGACCATCATCGCGAGCGCCACGCGGGCCTGCTCGCCGCCGGAGAGCAGCCGGCAGCGGCGGAAGACCGCATCCCCGCTGAAGCCGTACGCTCCAAGGTGGTTCTGGATGGCGCCGCGGCTCCAGGCGGGGCGGAGTGCCGCGATCGCGTCGTAGACGGTGGAGTCGGGCGGCACCTGGGCCAGGTCCTGGCGGTACCAGGCGGCGCGGATGCCCTCCCCGAGGCGCACGGTGCCCCGAGCCGGCCCGGGTTCCCCCAGCAGGGCGCGAAGCAGGGATGTCTTCCCGGCTCCGTTCGGCCCGACCAGGCCGATCACCTCGCCTCGGCGCACCGAGGCGGTGAAGTCGCGGAGCAGTGCCCGGCCGGCCACTTCGACCCCGAGATCCTCCGCCGCGAGCACCACGTCGCCGCCGCGCGCCGGCTCGGCGAAGACGACCGCCATCGCCCCCGCCTCGCCCGGCGGCGGGCTGAGTCGGGGCAGCACCTCGAGCCGCCGGCGCCGGCCCCGGGCCTGGGCGCTGCTCCCGCCCGCGATGTTCCGCCGGATGAAGTCCTCGGTGGCCGCGATCGCACGCCGCTGCTGGTCGTAGGCCCGCTGCCGGGCGGCGCGCCGCTCGGCCCGCTGCCGGACAAAGGCCGAGTAGCCGCCGTCGTAGGCGGTGGCCGTGCGATCCTCCAGGTGGAGCACGTGGTCCACCACCGCGTCGAGGAAGGCGCGATCGTGGCTGATCAGGAGCACCGCCGCGTCGAGGCCGCGGAGGTGCCCCTCGAGCCAGCGCGTGGTCTCGAGGTCGAGGTGATTGGTCGGCTCGTCGAGCAGCAGCAGTTCCGCCGGCGCCGCGAGCTGCCGGGCGAGGCCCAGGCGGCCGCGCTCGCCACCGGAGAGGGTGGTGACCGCCGTCGACCGCGCCGCGTCGGGGTCGAACCCCAGGCCGTGCAGCACGGCATCGACCCGGGCGGCGACGGCATACCCCCCCTCCCGTTCGAACCGCTCAAGATCGTGCCCGTAGCGCTCCAGGGCGGCGGCATCCCCGTCACCCAGGGCGTGCGCCTGGGCCGCGAGCGAGCGCTCCAGCGCCAGCAGGTCCGCGAACGGCCCGGCCGCGGCCTCCCAGACGGTGGAGGCGTCGCCGAAGTCCCGGTGCTGGTCGAGCACCGTGACGGAGAGGCCCGGGGCCACGAACACGGTGCCGGAGGACGGGTCCTGCTCGCCGAGCAGGAGCCGGAACAGGGTGCTCTTGCCCGAGCCGTTCCGGCCTACGACTCCCCAGCGCTCCCCGCGGCCGACGGTGAAGCCGACCTCGGCAAGCAGCGTGTCCGCGCCGAAGCGCACCGAGACCCCGGAGAGCGAGGCGATGGTCACGACGCTACCGCCCCACCCAGGCACGCCACTCGACCTCGGCCGGACCGATCGTCAGCCGCTGCTGCCAGCGGACGAGCGGTGTCCGGAGCAGGGCCGGATCGTCGGCGAGCCGCTGGAGCCAGGCCTCGTCCCCATGGCGGGCCGCCCGAAGCCCCCGCTCGGCGAAGTGCCTCCCCTCGCGATCGAGCAGCGCCTCGACCCCGAATCGCTGGGCAAATCGCCGCAGCTCGCCCGGGCTCGCCGCGCGGACCTCGAGGTCGGAGAAGTGGGTCCTCACCCGCCGCTCGGCGAAGAAGCGGAGGGCCTTCCGGGTGGCTGCGCACTTCTTCCGGCCGAAGACCTGGACTTCCACGCGCGATTCCGCCTGTCCACGAGCATCCCGTTGATCCCGAACATCAATGCGGGCCGGAATATAGCGCAATGGACCTCAAGTCACACTTGAGGCTCGCCCGGGGTGCCCCTGCCCCGGCGCCCGGGCTAGATTGCGCTCAACAATCTCCTTCGGCCTTCTACCCTCCGACCCCCGTGATCCGCCCGATGACGCTCCTCCAGCGCCGCGCCTTCCACCCGTGGCACGATATCCCGCCCGGGCCCGCGCCGCCCGACCTCCTGACCGCGGTGATCGAGATCCCGGCGAACGAGCGGAACAAGTACGAACTCGACAAGGAACTCGGGCTCTTCCGGCTCGACCGGGTGCTCCACAGCGCCGTGCACTACCCCGGGGACTACGGCTTCATTCCCCGGACCTACGCCGAGGATGACGACCCGCTCGACGTCATCTGCGTGATGACCGAGCCGGTCTTTCCCGGCTGCCTGGTCCAGGTGCGGCCGGTGGGACTCTTCCTGCTGGTGGACAAGGGCGCGAACGACGAGAAGGTCATCGCCGTCCCCACGCACGACCCCTACGCCGAGGGAGTCCACGATCTCCACGACCTGCCGCGGCACCTGCTGCGTGAGGTGGAGCACTTCTTCACGGTGTACAAGGCGCTCGAGGGGAGCGAGACCGAGAGCCGGGGGTTCCGCAACGCCGACGCGGCCCGCGAGGTGGTGCGGAGTTCGATGGCGCGGTACGAGTCGCGGTTCGGGGGAGCGAAGTGAGCCACCGGGCAGTGGTCCGCCTCCTCGCCGCGCTGGCACTCTCGGGGTGCACGGCGAGCCCCGGGGGGGCGCAGTCCGCGGGGGAGGACGACCGGCCGGCCGCCGACCAGGCGGTCGATGCGGCGCGCTCGGCCCTCGGGGCGGGTTTGCCCTGGCGCGCCACCCGCATCCTGGCGCCGGTGCTGGCGGATTCTGCTCAACGGAGCCCGGCGGCCATCCTCCTCGCGGCGGAGGCGGCGGCAGCGTGGGAGGGCTGGGGCGAGGTCGAACGCCTGCTGGCCGGCGAGCCCTGGCTCGACGAACTGGCCCACGGCCGCGGGCACGCGCTGCTGGCCGAGGCGGCCCTGGCGCGCCGGAGCGACTCGACGGCGCTCGAGCGCGCCACGCGCGCCGTGGCCCGCGCGGACACGGCCGACGCTCCCGAGCGGGGCCGCCGCCTGGTGCTCCTGGCGCGGGCGCAGGACCGGCTCGAGCGCTACCCGGAGGCTGCGGCCACATACGCGGCCGCCGCGGACCTGCTTCCCGAGGTGGGCGACTGGCTCCGCCTCCGCGCGATGGCGGTCTCCACCGACAGCACCAGCCGGGCCGGCCTTGCCGCGGCACTT
Organism: Gemmatimonadales bacterium; assembly: GCA_025924275.1. GTDB lineage: Bacteria > Gemmatimonadota > Gemmatimonadetes > Gemmatimonadales > GWC2-71-9 > JAICEH01. Next base: position 3,304 of record JAICEH010000090.1, read on the forward strand.
GCCCTCCCCCTCGCCGTCGAGTGGGCGGCGCGCGCGGACGCACAGGCCCGGGAGCGCGCCCGCGACTGGGCCGGCGCCGCCACGGCCTGGCGCGGAGCCGGCGAGGGGCAGCGGTCGCTCGCGGCCGCGCTCCGCGCGGCGCCGACCGCCGCCGAGAGCGCGGCCGTCCGACGCAGCCTGGTTGACCTGGTGCGGGAGCGGCCGGGCCGCTCCGACGCGGAGCGGGCGGTCGGCGTCCTCGACCTGGCGTTCGGCCGGCTCACGCCCGCCGAGGAGCTCGTCGTGTTCCGGAGCGCGGTGCGGAGCGGCCCGCGCGCGCGGGCCGAGGAGGCGTTCGAGCGGGCGTCCGGGGCGGGACTCGTCGTGGCCAACGACCGGTTCCTCTTCGCCGGCCTGCTGGAGCGCCTCGGGCGGAACGGGGAGGCCGCGGCGATGTACGGCCGGGTGCGACCGCCGTCGACGCTGGCCCCGCCGGCGGCGTACCTGCGGGCGCGCTCCCTGCTCCGGGCCGGGCGACTGGATCAGGCCCGCAGCGGGCTCCGGGAAGTGCTGCGTGACTGGCCGCAGGACACCGCCGCGGCGATCTCCCTGGTGCTGCTCGCCGACCTGGCCATCGACGAGGGCCGGGACGAGGCCGCCCGGGCCGCCTACCTCCGGGCCGGGCGCGAGTTCCCCGCCAGCCGTTTCGGCCCCTTCGGCCGGTACCAGGCCGCGATCATCGCGTTCGCGCTGGGGCGCTACGACAGCGCGGCCGTCGAGTTCGACAGCGTGGCACTGCGCCACGCGTCGAGCGGCGAGGCCATCGGTGCGGTCTACTGGGCCGGTCGGAGCTGGGCCGCCACGGGCGACTCGGCCCGGGCGCGGGAGCGCTGGGCCCAGGTCCTCCGGTCGGATCCCTCCTCCTACTACGGGGCCCTCGCGGCCGGCCGCCTCGGCGCCCCCGATTGGAGCCCCGGAACCGAAGGCGCGCTGCCGGTCCCCACGCCGGAGCTGGAGCGGGCGTTCGCCCGGGCCGAGGCGCTCGAGGCGCTGGGCCTCCTGCCCGAGGCCCAGGGCGAATACGACCGCCTGCTGGCCGGTGCGGAGGAATCCACCGAAATCCAGCTTGCCACGGCGGCGGGATTCCTGCGGCACCGCAAGCCGTGGCGGGCGATCCAACTCGGCTGGCGTGCCCTCGGCCGCGGCGCACCGCGCCACGCCGCCGTCCTCCGACTGGTCTACCCGCTCTCGCTCGGCGAGGGCATTCGCGCCCTCTCGGCCGATCACGACCTCGACCCGGCGCTGGTCGCCGGACTCATCCGGCAGGAGTCGACCTTCAATCCCTCGGCCACCAGCGTCGCGGGGGCACGGGGACTGATGCAGGTGATGCCCGAGGTGGGAGCCCGCACCGCGCGGGGCCTCGCCTATCCGGTCTGGGCGCCCGAGCTCCTCTGGCAGCCCGACGTGAACCTGGAGCTGGGGACGGCGCACCTCGCAGAGATGACTGCGCGGTTCCCGGAGACCGTGCGCGTGCTCGCGGCCTACAACGCCGGGAGTACCCGCGTGGCCCAATGGGATGGCCGGACCGGTGCGGCAGACGAGGAGCTCTATGCGGAGCGGATCCCGTTCCGGGAGACGCGGGACTACGTCCGCGTGGTGCAGCGGAACCGCGTGATCTACCGGGCGCTGTACCCGGAACTCGCGCCGCCGCCGGTGCCCTGAGGGGTCACGGGCCGAGGCGGGACCGGAGCAGCGGCTGCACCTTCTTCGGGTCCGCCTTGCCCTGACTCGCCTTCATCACCTGGCCCGTGAAGAACCCGAGCAGCTTGGCCTCGCCGGCCCGGAAGCGCGCCACCTCCCCGGGGTGCGCGGCGAGGACCGCTTCCACCCAGCCCGCCAGCGCCGATTCGTCCCCCACCTGCAGGAGCCCGAGCCGCTCCGCCACCACCCCCGGCGGATGGTCGGGGTGTGCGGCCAGTTCGGCGTAGACCTTCCTGCCCGCCTGATGGCTCACGGCGCCGCCGGTCACCAGGCCAATCAGTTCCGCCAGGCGCGGCGCCGGCACGGGAAACCCCCCGGTCTCCCGGAGGGAGCCCAGCGCCTCCCCCATCACCCAGTTTGCCGCCGCCTTGGGGTCGGCGCCCGCGGCGACCACCGCCTCGAAGTACGCGCCGGTTTCCGGCTCCGCGGTGAGGACGCCCACGTCGTAACCCGGCAACCCGAACCGGTCGGCATAGCGGGCGCGGCGGGCGGTGGGGAGCTCGGGCAGCCCGGCGCGCTCGGCCTCGACCCATGCCGGCGCCAGCACGAGCGGCGGAAGGTCCGGGTCCGGGAAGTAGCGGTAGTCGTGGCTTTCCTCCTTCACCCGCGCCACCCGGAGCTCCCCGGTGCCCGCGTTGAAGAGGAGGGTCACCTGCTCCACCCGGCCCCCCGACTCCAGGAGCCCGACCTGCCGATGGTACTCCGCCTCGAGCGCCTTCTCGACGAAGGCGAAGCTGTTGAGGTTCTTCACCTCGGTCTTGGTGCCGAGCCCGGATTGCCCCGGGCGACGCACCGAGAGGTTCGCGTCGACCCGGAGGGTGCCCTTCTCCATCGAGCAGTCGCTCACCCCGGCATAGACCAGGAGCTGGCGCAGGGCCACGAGATAGGCGCGCGCCTCCGCCGGGGAGCGCAGGTCGGGGCCGGAGACGATCTCGCAGAGCGGCGTGCCGCAGCGGTTGAGGTCCACTGCCGTCCGTCTGGGATAGCGGTCGTGCAGGGACTTCCCGGCATCCTCCTCGAGGTGGAGGCGGGTGATCGAGACCTCGATCGGCCCCCGCTCGGGCGATTCGCAGCGCACCGCCCCGCCGGTGGCGAGCGGCCGATCATACTGGGAGACCTGGTACCCCTTGGGCAGGTCGGGGTAGAAGTAGTTCTTCCGGGCGAAGATGGACGTCGGGTGCACGGTGCACCCGAGCGCCAGCGCGCCGACCACCCCGAGGCGCACCGCCTCGGCATTCGGCACGGGGAGCGCGCCCGGCAGCCCGAGGCAGACCGGGCAGACATTGGTGTTGGGCGGGTCCCCGAAGCTGTTGGCGCAGCCGCAGAACATCTTGGACCGGGTCGTCGGCTGGACGTGCACCTCGAGGCCGATCACGGTCTCCCAGGTCATCAGCGGACCTCCGCCGTGCCGTCGAGTGCGGCCTCGAGGGCGCCCGCGGCGGCGAGCATCAGGGATTCGCCCCGCTCCGGCGCGATCAGCTGGCCGCCCACCGGCAGGCCTTCCGCCCGGCCGATCGGCAGGCTCATCGCGGGGATCCCGGCCAGGCTGGCCGCGCAGACGAACACGTCGGCCAGGTACATCGCCACCGGGTCGGCGGTGTTGGCCCCGGCACGGAACGCGGTGGTGGGCGTGGTGGGGGTGAACAGCAGGTCGGTGCCGGCCGCGAAGACGCGCCGGAAGTCGTCGGCGATCAGGGCCCGCACCTGCTGCGCCTTCCGGTAGTAGGCGTCATAGTATCCAGCCGAGAGCACGTAGGTGCCCACCAGGATGCGCCGGCGGACCTCGAGGCCGAAGCCCTCGCCGCGGGTGGTGCGATAGAGGGAGGCGAGGTCCCCGGCGGGCCCGAGCCGGCGCACGCCGTACCGGGCGCCGTCGTACCGCGCGAGGTTGCTCGCCGCCTCGGCCGGGGCGATCACGTAGTAGGTGGGCACGGCGTAGCGCGCGTGGGGCAGCGAGACCTCCCGGATGGTGGCCCCGAGCCCGCGCATCGCCTCCACGGCCCGGTCCACCCCCGCGCGGACCCCGGCGTCGAGATCACCCGGCAGGTACTCGCGGGGGAGCCCGATCACCAGCCCGCGGAGGTCGGCCCGGGCCACCGGCGGCGCAAGCGGCGGCTCCGGGATCGTGGTCGCGTCGTCCGGGTCGTGGCCGCTCATCGCCGCGAGGACCGCCGCGGCGTCGGCCACGGTGCGCCCGAAGGCGCTGATGCAGTCGAGCGACGACCCGAAGGCCACGAGGCCGGCGCGGCTCACCCGGCCGTAGCCCGGCTTCACCCCGACCACGCCGCAGAAGGCCGCCGGCTGGCGCACCGAGCCGCCCGTCTCGCTGCCCAGGGCCGCGGGCACGACCCCGGCCGCGACCAGGGCGGCGGACCCGCCGGACGAGCCGCCCGGCACCAGCGCGGGGTCGAGCGGGTGGTGCACCCGGCCGAAGGCGGAGTGCTCCGTGGAGGAGCCCATCGCGAATTCGTCGAGGTTGGTCTTGGCCGCGATCAGCGCACCCGCGGCCCGAAGCCGGCGGGTGGCAGTGGCCTCGAACGGGGAGACGAACCCTTCGAGGATCCGCGAGGCGCAGGTGGTGGGCGCCTCGGTCGTGACGATGTTGTCCTTGACCGCGATGGGCACCCCGTAGAGTGCACCAGCCGGCGCCTGGGCATCGGCGCGCCGCGCCTCGGCCTCGAGCTCCGCCGCCGACCAGTGGAGCACGGCGTTGAGCGGTGCGGCCGCCTCGAGGCGGCGGGCGGTGGCGCGGGCGGCCTCCAGGGCACGGCTCACAGGTCCTCCAGGTGCCCGAGCCGGGGCACGAGGAAGAAGCCGTCGCGGAATTCCGGCGCGAACGCCGCCGGGCCGCGCACCAGGGGCGACGGCCGGACCACGTCCTCCCGCAGCGCCACGGCGGCCGGCCCCGCCAGGAAGGGCGGCGCCTGCTCGTCGCCGCCGACCTCGCCCAGCTGCCCCACGTAGTCCACGATCCGGGCGATCTGCCCGGCGAGCGCCGGCAGCTCCTCCGGCGGCACGTGCAGTTCCGCCAGCCGGGCGACCTTCTCGACCTGCTCCCGCGTCAGGCTCATGCCCCCTCCCACGCCTC
>JAICEH010000091.1 GCA_025924275.1 Gemmatimonadales bacterium
CTGCCCGCGTCCAACGGCCAAGTCGGATCGGTGGGATTCTGCTGGGGCGGGAGCACGAGCTTCCAGTTCGCCACCGACTGGGCCGGGCTCGGCGCGGCCGTGGTCTACTACGGGGGCTCCCCCGAGACGGGGTACGAGGCGGTGCGGGCGCCGGTGCTCGGCCTCTACGGCGGCGACGACGCGCGGGTCAACGCGACCATCCCCGCCGCCCGGGAAGCGATGGGCCGGCTGGGCAAGCGGTTCGAGGCCGAGACCTACGAGGGCGCCGGCCACGGCTTCCTCCGGCAGCAGGACGGGCGCGACGGCGCCAACGCCCGGGCCGCCGCGGCCGCCTGGCCGCGGACGGTGGCGTTCTTCCGGGAGGCCCTGGAGGGCTAGTGGTCGTAGCGGGCCGGCAGCTGGCAGCCCTCGCGCTGCCGGGTGTCGGCCAGGAAGATGATCTTCCACCCCTCCGCACCCTTCCCGAGCGTGAAGGTGTCCACCCCGCAGTGGCTGAAGTCGGTGCCGAGGAAGAAGGCGTACCTGGTCCAGACCGTGGCGAGGTTCCGGTCGACCAGCACCTTCACGTCCCACAGCTTCTCGTCCCACACCTTGTCGTGCGGGGTGCCCACCGCCTTCGCGAACCCGTCCACCGCGTCGGGGTCGAACCGGTAGGCCGGCTCACCGGTGGGCCGGACGACCGCGGTGGCCATGCGGGCGCCGGGGTCGAAGGCGGAGCGGACCATGGCACTGTCGCCCGCCCGCATCCCGTCGAAGAGCCGCAGCACCACGGCCATCACCTCGCGCTCGTCCGGCGAGGGAGACTGGGCGGCCAGGGGAGTGGCGGCGAGGGTGAGGACGGCGGCGAGTAGGCGGCGCATGGGCGGCTCGGGGAGGGGGTGGAAGGTCCGAGGACGGGGAACGGGGAACGGGGAACGGGGAACGGTGGTGGAGCGGCAGTTCCCGTTCCCCGCTCCCCGTTCCCTGCTCCCCTCTGTCTGACGGCGGCCGGGTCAGCCGGGTTTCGTCACCTCACCCCCACCAGCCCCTTCACCGCGTCCCGCATCTTCGGGGCGTCGTACCCCACCCCCTCCTTGAACACCAGGACCACGTTCCGGATGTCGGCCGGTTTCGCCACCGGGTCGCCGTTGATCACCACCAGGTCCGCGAGCTTGCCGGCCTCGATCGAGCCGTACTGCTCGTACTCGCCGAGGATCTTCGCCCCGTTCGCGGTCATCACCTGGATTGCCTCGACCGGGGTGAAGCCGGCCTCGAGGAGCAGCTCGTAGTTCCGCTGGTCGCCGTAGCCCGGCAGCGCGCCGCCCATCCCGGTCGGGTCCACCCCCGCGCCCAGCAGCCCGCCGGCGCGGACGAAGGCGAGCTCGTAGGCCTGCGCCTTGGCGAAGACGTTCGGGGCCACTCCCCATTCCGGGTTCTGCGCCACCCGGGCCCGGGTCTCCAGGTACTCCGACCGGGTCTCGGGGCTCATCGCGTCGAGGTTCCGCTGCTCCAGCGGCGGGCGGTTCGGGACGTACAGCTCGTACACCGCCAGGGTGGACGTCATCGGCACCTTGTGCTCGATCAGGTGCCGGAAGGTCCCCTGCACCGCCGGGCTCGCCAGGTCGAGGTTGGCCAGCACGTCGCCCGACTCGGTGGGGCACTGGTCGGGCGCCTTCTTCGGGTCGTACTCCGAGTTGGCGAAGAGCCCGTGCTCCAGCTGGTCGATCCCGATGTCCACCGCCTCGACGTAGCCCACCGAGCAGAGGTGGCCGGTCACCTTGAGCCCGTGCTTGTGGGCCTCGTCCACCACCGCCGCCAGTTCGGCCCGGCTGATGGTGGTGTAGACCTTGAACCAGGTGGCCCCCTCGCTGGCCCAGTACGCCACCACCTTCCGCGCCGCCGCGCTGTCCGCCGCGTTGTACATCCGGACCGAGGTGTTGGCGCCGGTGATGTACGGCCCGGTGATGTGCATCCTCGGCCCCGGCATCTGCCCCGCCGCGATCCCGGCCTTCATGTTGAGCTCGACGTAGGGCGAGAGGCTGCCGGTGGTGCGGATGGTGGTGACCCCGCTCCCGAGGTAGAGCCGCGGCGCGCTGAAGGGCAGCTGCTGCGCCCGGCTGCTGGTGGTGTACCAGGTGTGGTTGTGGAGTCCCACGATGCCGGGGATCACCGTGTGGCCCGCGAGGTCGAGCACCTTGGCCCCCGCCGGCACCCGGGTCGAGGCCCGGGGCCCCACCGCGGCGATCCGCCCGCCGGCCAGCACCACCGTCTGGTCCGCCCGGGGCGGCGCGCCGGTGCCGTCGATCACGGTGACGCCCCGGAGCGCCACCACCGACTCGGGCACCGCCACCAGCTGGCGCACGCCGGGCGACAGCTTGTCGTAGCCCTGGGCGGCGGCGGGGGCGGCGGCGAGGAGGAGGAGGAGGGCGGCGGCGGCGGTGCGTGGCATCGAGGGCCTCGAGGACTTGGGGAACGGGGAACAGGGAACGGGGAACGGGACCGTGCGGGGAGACACCGTTCCCCGTTCCCCGATCCCCGTCAGATTACTCCACGACCAGCACCATCGCCATCCCCGCGCTCAGGTGCTCCGCGATGTGGCAGTGCACCATCCACTTCCCCGGGTTGGTCATCTCCACCAGCAGCTCCAGCGTGCCGCCCACCGGCACGATGGCGGTGTCCTTCCACGCCAGCCGCGTGGCGGGGACGCCGTTCCGGGCCAGCACCAGGAATCGCTGGCCGTGCAGGTGGATCGGGTGCGCCATCGGGTGGATCACGCTCCGGTCGTTCCGGAGCCGGAGCCGCACCCGTTCGCCCCGGCGGAAGTGCCACCGGATCGCCTCGTTCTCCAGCCCGGTGGCCGGGTCGCGGAGGATCCACCGCGCCATCGCCGCGGTCGGCAGCCAGTCCATCTCCGGCATCGTCCCGGCGAACTCGAGCGGGTGGGCGTAGCCGGTGTCGGCCCGCAGCATCCGCTCGATCCCGAACGGCAGCCCCTTGGCCTGGAGGGTGAGCACCAGCTCGTGCGTGGCCGGTCGGTTCAGTTCCCCGCGAAGCAGGGCGGCCTCGGCCGCCTCGCCACCGGGGACCCGGAGCGCCTCGAACTCCGCGGCGCCGCCCGGCCGCCCAGCCACCGAGCCCACCTGGACCACCCCCAGCGTGTCGGCGAGCGGCACGAAGCGGCCGCCCAGGTGGTCCAGGGCGTGGACCCGGTTCACCAGCGGCACCGGGCCCGGCCGCTCGAACCGCACGTCCACCGCGTAGCGCTCCGCGGGGCCGAGCACCACGCTCTCCACCCACGCCTCGCGGTCGAAGCGGCCCAGGTCCGTCGCCACCACCTTCATCCGCGCACCGGGGAGCGACACGTTCCAGGTCCGCGTGTTGCTCGCGTTGGTGAACCAGAGGCGCACCACCGCCCCCTGGTCCACGGCGAGCGTCCACCCCGGCTCCCCGTTCACCAGCAGGACGTTCCCGAACCGCCCCATCAGCGCGTGGCTCGGCGTCTCCTCGCCCCAGGGGAGGAGCCCGAGGCCATCCGCCAGGAGGTCGTCGAGCATCAGCACCTCCTCGCGGTCCGCCGGGCCGAGCCAGTCGGCTTCGCCCGGCCGCACCAGGATGTTGCCCGCGAGTCCCGCGTCCTGCAGCAGGTCCTCCCGATGGTGCGGGTGGTACCAGTAGAGCCCGGCGTCGGGGAAACGGACCTGGTACACGAATCGCCCGCCGGGCGGCACCGCCTCCTGGGTGAGGTGCGGCACGCCGTCGAACCGGTTGTCGTGCCTGAGGCCGTGCCAGTGGATCGTGGCGGGGAGGGCCGTCCGGTTGACGAAGGTCACCGTGATCGTGGCCGCCTGCGGGACCACGAGGAGCGGGCCGGGCACCTGGCCGTTGAAGCCGTACAGCACCACCTCCCGGCCGCCCACCGGCTTCCGCACCGGGCCGGCGGTGAGGGTGAGCGAGTCGCCCTCCCGGAGGACCAGGACCTCCCGCGGCCGCGCGCGGGGCGCTCCCTCGGCCACCGGCAGCCAGGGGCGGGTGGGCGGCACCTCCCCCGCGAGCCCCGGCATCATCGGGAACCCCGGCAGCATCGGCGGCATCCGCCACGCCGCGGCCGAGTCGCCGCCTTCGTGGTGGGGGTGCGCGCCCTCCGGCGGGCGCCGGAGCGCCGGCGCCATCGCCATGATGCCGTGCGCCCCGATCCGCGTGCTGGCCGAGAGGCCGCGGAGCACGCGGGGCCCCTGCATCGCGCCCACCGTCTCCGCCGCCTCGGCGGTCACGAGGAGGAGGAACTTGTCGAGGTCGGCCTCGCCCAGCGGGACGGTGCCGTTCCGGACCACGCCCAGCCGGCGCACCGTGGCGAAGCCGGGGTCCGCCAGCCACGCGACGTAGGTGGTGAAGGCCCCGAGGGTGCCCGGGTCCGGCAGTCCCCGGACGCTGGCGACGAGCCCGTGCCGGAGCGCGCCGCTCGCCGTGACCGCGAGCCCGAACGGCGTCTCGCCCGGCTGGAGCTCGACGACGCCGCCGGCACCCGGCAGCGTCGGCACCGGCACCAGGTCGATGCAGTAGAGGTCTCGCGCCGCCGGCGCGGGGATCGTGCTGTCGGCGCAGAACCCCGCCTGCGCCGCGAGCGGCGCCGGCAGGGCGGCGAGCAGGAGGGCGAGGGCCGCGACCCTCACGCGGCGAGGCACTCGACCCGCGCCGCCTCGAGCTCGGCCACGAGCACCTCGAGGTCGGCCGGCGTGGTGCGCCAGCTGGTGATGCAGGCGCGGACCACCGGGAGCCGGCCGCCCAGCACCGTGCGCGAGACCCACACCTTCCGGCGCGCGGTCACCCGTGCCACCAGCGCGGCGAGGTCGAGCCGCCCGGCGCGCGCGTCGGCGTGCGTGACGCAGGCGAGCGGGAACGGGGTGTCGTTCACCACCTCCCAGCCGGCGTCGCGGAGCATCGCCTTCATCCGGTCGCCCATCGCCGCCTGGTGCTCCACCAGCCCGCGCATCCCGTCCAGGCCGAGCTCGGCGAGGGTGCAGAACACCTTGAGGCCGATGGCGCGGCGCGACCACTGCGGCGTCACCTGGTAGGGATCGTCGGCCCCGTCGGCGCCGGCCGGCATGTAGGCGGTGGTGGTGGCGAACGCGCGCCGCACCGCCGCCGGGTGGCGGCAGAAGAACATCCCCGCCCCCATCGGGGCCGAGAGCCACTTGTGCGCGTCCCAGGTGACCGAGTCCGCCCGCTCGATCCCGGCGAGCGCCGGGCGGAGCCGGGGGGAGAGCGCGGCCGCCCCGCCCCAGGCCGCGTCGACGTGGAACCAGGCGTCGTGCGCCCTGGCCACCTCGCCCAGCGCCGGCAGGTCGTCCACCACGCCCGCGCTGGTGGTGCCCGCGGTCCCGACCACCACCAGCGGCATCCACCCGGCGGCGCGGTCCGCCTGGATCCGCGCCGCCAGGTCGGCCACGTCGAGCGTCCAGTGGCCGGTCACCTTCGCCTCGCGGAGCGCGTCGGTGCCGAGTCCCGCCATCCGCGCGATCTTCACGAAGGAGTGGTGGCTTTCGCCGCCCACGTAGATGGCCGGCCGGACGCCGAGTCCGCCCACGCCGAGCCGCCCACTCTCGGGGAAGGCGTGGGAGAGCGCCACCAGCACCGCCGCGAGGTTCGCCTCCGCGCCGCCGCTGGCGAAGTGCGCCAGCATCCGGTCGGGTTCGAAGCCCAGCGGCCGGGCCAGGGCCCGGAGCGTGAGCCGCTCGAGCTCGGCCGCCGCCGGCGCGTGCGACCAGGCGGCGAGCTGGAGGTTGAACCCGGCCGCCAGCGCGTCGCCCGCGATGCCCGCCCGGCGGACGCTGGGGTTGAAGAGCCCGAAGTAGCGCGGGTGGGTGACCTGCACCGTGTGCTCCCGGAGCAGGGCCGCGAGGTCGGCGATCAGCCGGTCGAGCGGGATCGGGGCCGCGAAGTCGAAGCCCGCCAGCGCCCGGCGCACCGCGTCGGGGCCGTGCCCGGGCGGCGGGAGGACCGGCAGTTCGCGGATGCCGTCGAAGAGCGGGTCGAGTTCACGGGCGAGCGCGGCCCAGGGCGGGGGCGCGTCGGTGGGTTGGGTCGGCTGGGATGGCTGGGACGGCTCGACGGGCGGGTTCGGCATGCTGGGGAATGTGGCGACATCCTACGTGCCCGCAAACCACTCGTACCCCTGGTCGCTCCAGTACCCGCCGTTCCGTTCCGGCAGGAACACGACCCGCGTCAGGTACTTGACACTCTTGTATCCCAGCTTGATCGGCGAGTGGAGCCGGGCGGGGGCGCCGTGCGCCGGCCCCAGCGGCCGCCGGTCCATCCCGGTGGCCACGAGGGTCTGGGGATGCAGCGCGCTCTCCAGGTCCCAGCTCTCGTGGTATCCGGCGTCGAAGGACTCGAAGTCCACGAACCCCGCCTCGGGCCCGAGCCCCGCAACCCGGGCCAGCTCGCTCACCCGGACACCCGACCAGGTGGCCACCGCGGTCCAGCCCTCGACGCAGTAGTGGTTCACCCGCTGGGTCACCTGCGGGAGCCGGGCGAGATCCTCCAGGGTGAGCCGGAGCGGCCGGCGCACGGCACCGCCCACCTCGAGCGCCCAGGTGCCCCGGAGCGCGGGATCCCACACCGGCGCCCGGTCCGAGATGTGATAGGCCGGGAAGGCGGACCCGGCATCCCGCGCCCCCGCCGCCGCGCGGTCCATCCGGTCGTGCCGGAGGAGCCACGCCTCCACCCGTTCGTTCCGGGACTCGGCAAGGTCGAGCAGCCCGCTTGCCCACCCGGGCCCCCGGGAATTGCAGCCGGCGAGGAACCCGGCGGCGCCCAGCAGGATCTCCCGCCGGATCATCGGTCCTCCTGCCCGCGCGACTCGTGGCGCGCGACCGGGGCGGCTGGGTCCACGGCGGCTGGGACCACGGCGGCTGGGTCCACGGCGGCTGGGACAACGGCGGCTGGGTCCACGGCGGCTGGGACAACGGCGGCTGGGACAACGGCGGCTGGGTCCACGGCGGCTGGTCGGAGGTTCACCAGCGGCCGCGCGTTCCGGGCCTCGGGCGACCAGCGCTCCTCGTAGCGGCCGGTGGTCATCGAGATGATCGAGTAGGGATCGGTGGTCAGCACCATCACCACGTGGACCACGGCGAGCAGGCCGAGGAGGAGCATCGCCACGAAGTGCCAGTAGCGCGCCCAGGCGTACCCGCCGAAGAGCGCGGTAAGCCACCCGAGCTGCACCGGCTTCCAGAGGGCGAGCCCGGTGAGCACCAGGAGGGCACCGATGATCGGCATCGCGAAGTAGGCGCCGCGCTGCAGCGCGTTGTGCTTTCCCTGCCGCGGGTGGTCGGGGCGGGCGAAGAGGTAGAAGCGCGCCATCTCCCGCGCGTCCCGCAGGAAGCCGCGCCGGGGCACCAGGTCGCGCCACTCGCCGTGGAGCCAGATGAAGCCGAGGTAGACCAGCCCGTTCACCGCCAGCACCCACATCATCGCGAAGTGCCAGTTGCGGGCCCCGGCCAGCCAGCCGCCGAAGGTGAGCCACGCCGGCGCCTTCATCCCCTCCCAGGGCCAGCAGCAGAAGGCCTCGCCCTTCCGGGCGAACGCGGGGTAGGCGTTGAAGATCCGGAGGCCCGAGCCCGCCATCACCAGCACGGCGACGACGTTCACCCAGTGGGTGATCCGGACCACCGGGTGATGCCGCGGACGCATCACCCGTTTCGCAGGGCCGCCCGCATCGCCTCCGCGGTGGCCCAGCGGTCCTCCGGCTTCTTCTCCAGGGCGCGCTGCACCGCGTGGGCGAGCCCGTGGCTCGTCTCCGGCCGGAGGTCGAGCAGCGGGGGCGCGGGCTGGGTGAGGTGGAGGGTGAGGACCACGGGCTCGTGGGGATGGACGAACGGCGGGCGCCCCGCGATCGCCTCGAACAGCACGCAGCCCACCGAGTAGAGGTCGGCCCGGGCGTCGATCTGCTGGGTGGCGGCGATCTGCTCCGGGCTCATGTAGCTCGACGTCCCGACCGCCACCCCGGAGCGGGTCACCCGGTCGGAGCCGGCGGCCTCGACCGCGCGGGCGATGCCGAAATCCACCAGGACCGCGCCCTCCGGGCC
>JAICEH010000092.1 GCA_025924275.1 Gemmatimonadales bacterium
CGGTAGCGCGCCTGCTTTGGGAGCAGGAGGTCCCGGGTTCGAATCCCGGCGCCCCGATGTCGCTGGATCGCCCGCCGGCCGTCCCCCACGCCCCGCCGGAGCCGCTCATGGCCGAGCACGTCACCCTGCTGCGCCCCGGGCCGCCGGGGCCGGGTGCGCGAGGGACCCCGTCCGCGATCCCGGCGGACCTCCTCGGCCAGGCCGCCGCCCGCCTCCGCGCCGTCGCCCTCGTCTACGCCGTCACCTTCTTCATGGCCGGCGTATTCCCCATGCTGCTCGTCCCGGCGGACCGGGCGATGCTGTTCGGGGAGGTCGTGCACTGGGCTCCGAGCTTCGGCGGGATCCTCCTCGCGCTGCTGGTCGCGCTGGCCGCCGGGAGCCGCCGCATCCCCCTTTCGGTCGTGATGGGCATCGGCCTCGCCTTCGAGGTCGCGGGCAGCTACGGCATCGCCGCGGCCGAAGTGGCCGGGATCAGCGGCTCCGAGATCGACGCCCGGGTGTTCGGGCTCTCCTGGGTCGCCCCGTGGGTGATGCTGTTCACGATCGTCGTGCCCACCAGGCCCCGCACGGCCCTGGTGGCCGCGGTGGCCTCGGTGAGCGCGGTGCCCGTGATCGTCGGCCTCCTGATGGCGACGGGGGCGATCGAGTTCCACCCGGTACCGGCGCAGTTCTTCTTCTGGCTGGTCCTGCCCTACCTGCTCATCGTCGGGATGGCCTACGTCGGGGCGCGGGTGGTGTATCGCCTCGGCACCGAGGTGGGCCGGGCCCGGGCGCTCGGGAGCTACGAGCTGGAGGAGAAGCTGGGGGAGGGCGGGATGGGGGAGGTGTGGCGGGCGCGTCACCGGATGCTGGCGCGCCCGGCCGCCATCAAGCTGATCCGGCCGTCGCTGATGACCGGGGCGCGACCCGGGGCGTCCGAGGGCGCGATCCGGCGGTTCGAGCGGGAGGCGCAGGTGATCGCCCAGCTCCGCTCACCCCACACCGTCGACCTCTTCGACTTCGGCGTCGCCGACGACGGCACGTTCTACTACGTCATGGAGCTCCTCGACGGCCTCGACGCCGACACCCTGGTGCGTCGCCACGGGCCGGTGCCGGTGGGGCGGGCCGTCCACATCCTCCGCCAGGTGTGCCACTCGCTCTCGGAGGCGGAGGCGCGCGGGCTGGTGCACCGCGACGTCAAGCCCGCGAACATCTTCCTCTGCCGGTACGGGGAGGAATGCGACTTCGTCAAGGTCCTGGACTTCGGCATCGTCGCGGCCGCGCGGAACAAGGACGCCCCCGGTCCGGCGCTGAGCGGCGAGAACGCCGTGCAGGGCACGCCGGCGTTCATGGCGCCGGAGCAGGCGTTGGGGGCCCCGGTGGACGGCCGCACCGACCTCTATGCGGCCGGCTGCGTGGCGTACTGGCTCCTCACCGGGAAGCTCGTGTTCACCGGGGACAACCCGATGGGGCTGCTGGTCGATCACGCCAGGACCCCGCCGGAGCCGCCCTCTTCGCGGACCGACCGCCCGATTCCCCCGGCCCTCGATGCCCTGGTGCTCTCCTGCCTGGCCAAGGACCCGGCGAGGCGGCCGCAGTCCGCCCGCGAGCTCGCGCGCCGGCTGGCCGAGGTGGAAGGGGCGGATTCGTGGACACCGGAACGCGCGCGGGCATGGTGGGAGGCCAGTCATCCGGCGGGTGCGGGGGCGAATTCCTCGACCTCCGCCGTGCCGCCGGGCCCGCCGAGCCCACGGCCGATGCCGTAGAGGACGAGCCCGCCGGCCGGGGTGACATAGAGCCCGGCTCCCGCCCCGAAGTTGCATTCATCGCAGGACACCCTCCGCTGGCCCCGTCTCGCCAGTCGCAGCGCCTCGCCGCTCCCCTCCAGCGCGTACCAGTGGAGGTGGTCGTGACCCAACGACGGGGGCGGAAACCCGGTGTTGTGCATGCCCACGAGGAAGAGCTCGCCGTCGCACTGGGTGAGCAGGTTGAGGTTCTGGAAGCCCCCCTCCACGCCCGCGGCGTCCACCCGGAGCGGGACGAAGGCCGGCGGGTCGGTGATGGCGCTGTCCACCGAGCGGTAGAAGGTGAGGTGCTTGGAGCTCCGCTCCCCCACGACAAGGAGCCAGCGCCGGTCGGCGAGGCGGGCCAGCGCGGCGAGGCTCGCGTGGGCGGGCTCGGCCTCCGGGCCGCGGGCGCGGCCGCGGACCTGGCCGATGCGCCGCGGGGTCGAGGGATCCCCCACGTCGTAGAAGACCACCGCGGAGGAATCGCCCCTCGCCTCGTAGGGTACTGCCAGCAGGTGTCCCGCGAGCTGC
Source organism: Gemmatimonadales bacterium (assembly GCA_025924275.1). Lineage (GTDB taxonomy): Bacteria > Gemmatimonadota > Gemmatimonadetes > Gemmatimonadales > GWC2-71-9 > JAICEH01. The sequence continues at coordinate 2,298 of JAICEH010000092.1, forward strand.
GGGCCGCCGGCGTGCTCCAGCCCGGGCTCGGCGGGCACCACGCCCAGCACGCGGTCCATCGGCGGCGGCGGCAGGTCGGGAGCTGGCCGGCCGGCCCGGAGGCGGCTGGCGCGGAACGGGCCGCCGCTCGCATCCCGCGAGGCCATCCGGACGATCACGAACCCCGTCGCGGTACCGCTGCGGGTGGCGACGAGCCAGCGGCCGTCGTCCGCCGCGATCCGCTGGACGCCCTGCCAGTGCCGGAGGAAGGAGAGAAACGAGCCCTCGGAGGCGGGATGGAAGCCGAGCGGCGCCCCGGCTTCGGGAAGCCGGGCCAGCGCGGTGGCGACGTCCGGCACGCAGCGCGTGGCCTCCGCCAGCCCCCAGCGATGCTCGACGAGCCCGCGCGGTACCGGGGGCTGGGCCTGCAGCCGGCCGGCGAGCAGCAGCAGTCCCGCCAGTCCGCCCGTGATCCGCATCAACTCACTCCAGCACCTCGGGCTCCCGCTCGAGCCGTACCCCGAATCGCTGCTCCACACCGGCCCGGATGGTGGCCGCCAGGGCCAGCAGGTCCTCCGACGTGCCGCCGTCGTTGACCAGCGCCAGGGTGTGCCGCCTCGAGATCCGGGCGCCCTTCCCGCGAAACCCCTTGGGGAAACCTGCGCGTTCGATGAGCCAGGCTGCGGGCACCTTGACGCCGCCGGTCACCGGAAACGTCGGGATTGGTCCGTTCCCGCCGCCCGCGGCCCAGCGCCGCTCGAGCGCGGTGAAGCGGTCGGCCGGGAGGACCGGATTCATGAAGAAGGAGCCCGCCGAGCGTGTGTCCGGTTCGGCGGGGTCGAGCACCATCGCCTTCGAGCGCCGCAGGGCGAGCACCGCCTCCCGGACCCTCGCGAGGGCCTCCCGGGCCGGGACCCCGGCCGCGGCACCTCCGGCCGCCACCGCACGGGCGAGCTCCGGGTACCGGAGCGTCGGCTCGCCTTCCGGCCGGAGGAGGAACCGCACCGCGGTCACCACCCACCGCGCGCGGTCGGCGCCCTTGAACCGGCTCCAGCGGTAGGCGAAGCCGCACTCCGCGCCCACGAATTCCTTCACCGCCAGGGTGGCGCGGTCGAGGGCCCGCACCGAGGTGATGGTCTCCGACACCTCCTGGCCGTAGGCCCCGACGTTCTGGATCGGCGTGCCCCCGACCGTCCCGGGAATGCCGGACAGGCACTCGACCCCGGCGAGGCCGCGGTCGACCGCCGCTCGCACCAGGTCATCCCACGGGACCCCGGCCCCGGCTTCGACCCGCACGCCCGCGGGGTCCTCGGCGAAGGCGATGCCGGGGATGGTCACGTGCAGCACGAGGGCGTCGAGGCCGGCGTCGGGCACGATCACGTTGCTCCCGCCGCCCAGGACCACCACGCGGATGCGACGGTCGCCGGCCCAGGCGAGCCCGGCCCGGATCGCGTCCTCGCTGGCGCAGGCGAGGAACCAGCGCGCCGGACCGCCGAGGCCGAGGGTGGTGAGCGGGGCGAGCGGAACCCGCTCGCGCAGGCCAGACGGATCGGGGAGGGGCATCCGCGAAAGGTAAGCACGGCGGCCCTCGCCGCCGCACCTGCCCGGTGGCGTCCGTGCCTGCTAGCTTGGGAGTCCTGGCCGGGCCCGAGGCCCGCCGGGCCCGCGCCCGTAGCTCAGCTGGATAGAGCAGCAGCCTTCTAAGCTGCCGGTCGGTGGTTCGAGTCCACCCGGGCGCACTGCGATTAGATTCCCCTCGTGCGGCTCTTCCGCCTCCTCCCCGAGCCCTGGCGCCCCCACCGCGACGAGTTCCGCCGCACCATCGGGCTGGCGCTGCCGATCGTGGCGGTCCAGCTCGGCTGGATGCTGATGGGGTTGGTGGACACGCTGATGGTCGGCCGCCTGAGCGCGCGCGCGCTGGCTGCCGTGGCCCTCGGCAACCTCTTCTTCATGGGCGTCACCTCCTTCGGGATGGGCGTCCTCATGGCCCTCGATCCCCTGGTCGCCCAGGCGGTCGGGGCGCGGGACCGTCTGGCGGCGGCGCGGGGGGTGCAGCGCGGGCTGGTGCTGAGCGCGGCGCTCGCCCTGCCGATCTCATTGGCCCTCCTCACGGCGGCGCCCGTCCTCGCGTCGCTCCGCCAGCCCGCCGAGGTCGTGCCCCTCGCGGCCGGCTACGTGCTGGCGTGCATCCCGGGCCTGTTCCCGCTGCTCGCGTTCTACGCGCTTCGCCAGAGCCTGCAGGCGCACGGCCGCGTGGCGCCGGTGCTCTGGTCGGTGCTCGCCGCCAACCTGGCCAACGCGGTGCTCAACTGGGCCCTGGTCTACGGCAAGCTGGGTGCTCCGGCGCTCGGGGCGGTGGGCGCCGGCTGGGCCTCTTCCGCGGCCCGCCTGCTCCTTGCGCTCGCGGTCCTGGGGGCCGGCTGGCCGCTGCTCGGCCCCCTCGTCCGGCCCTGGCGCGCCGACGCCTTCGCCCTCCGCCCGCTGGGCCGGATGCTCCGGCTCGGGGCGCCGGTCGGCCTGATGACGATGCTCGAGTTCACCGCATTCGGTGTCACCGGCATCCTGATGGGATGGTTCGGCGAGGTGCCGATGGCGGGCCACCAGATTGCGCTCAACATCGCCTCGTTCACCTTCATGGTGCCGCTGGGCATCGCCAGCGCCGGCTCGGTGCTGGTGGGACACGCCATCGGCCGGGGCGACCTCCCCGGAGCCCGGCGTGAGTCGGGCGCCGCCCTGGCTCTGGGCGTCGGCTTCATGACCGCGAGCGCCCTCGTCTTTCTCGCGATCCCCCGGGTCCTCGCCGGCGCCTTCACCACGGATGCCGCCGTGCTCGCCGTCGCCGCGATGCTGCTCCCGATCGCCGGCGTGTTCCAGGTCTTCGACGGCACCCAGGTGGTGAGCGCGGGACTGCTCCGCGGGTTGGGCGACACCCGCGTGCCGATGCTGGGCAACCTGCTCGGATTCTGGGGGCTCGGCATTCCCGCGGGGGCCTGGTTCGCGTTCGGACTCCGCCTCGGCCCGTCGGGGCTCTGGTGGGGGTTCGTCGTGGGGCTCGGGGCCGTCGGCCTGCTGCTCCTCGCGCGGACGGCGGCGCTGCTCCGGCGCGGGGTCGGCCGGGTGCGGGTCGACGACGACACCGCCGAGCACGGCGTGATGGCGGAGCCGGCGTGACGCTGCGCTTCCGGGCCGTCCTCTTCGACTGCGACTCGACCCTCGTCGACGTCGAGGGCATCGACGAACTGGCCCGCGAGCACCGCGCCGCGGTGGCCGAGCTCACCGCCCGCGCCATGGCGGGGGAGCTCGCGCTCGAGGAGGTCTACGCCCGGCGCCTGACGCTCGCCCGTCCCGGGCGGGCCGACCTCGATGCGCTCGCCGCGCGCTACGTGGCCGGGCTCGTGCCCGGCGCACGCGAGACCGTGGCCGGCCTCCAGGCGGCGGGCGTGGACGTCCGCATCGTGTCCGGGGGACTCCGCCCGGCCGTGCTGGCGGTCGCGCGGGCCCTCGCGGTCTCCGACGACCGCGTCTACGCCGTCGGCGTGAGCCTCGACCCGGGCGGGGCCTACGCCGGGTTCGAGGCGGAATCCCCTCTCGCGCGGACCGGGGGCAAGCGCCGGCTGGTCGAGAGCCTGGACACGCTCCCCCGCCCGTCGCTCCTGGTGGGGGACGGCGCCACCGATCTCGAGGCCCGTCCTGCCGTGGACGCCTTCGCCTGTTTCACCGGCATCGCCCACCGCGAGCCCGTGGCCGCCGCGGCCGACTTCGTCATCCCGGACCTCCGGATGGTGCTGGAGATCTGCGGCCTCGACGGCCACTCCCGGCGACCCCGGTTCCTGATCCCTGACTCCTGACCACCTGATGCCCACCACCACTTCCGCCGCCCCCGCCACGGCCGCCGGTTTCGGCCGCTTCTTCCTGCCCGGGCCCACCGAGGTCCATCCCGACGTCCTCGCCGCGCAGACCCGGCCGATGATCGGCCATCGCGGCAAGGGGATGGAGGAGTTGCTCGGCCGGCTGCAGCCAGGCCTCCAGGCGCTCTTCCGCACCCGCCGGCCGGTGTACCTTGGCGCCTGTTCGGCGACGGGATTCATGGAGGGCGCCATCCGGAACTGCGCGGGCCGCCGGGTGCTCGCCCTCGTGAACGGCGCCTTCTCCGAGCGTTTCTTCCGGATTGCCCGGGCCAACGGGATCGAGGCCGATGCGCTGGCGGTCGAGTGGGGCCAGGCGCACGACCCGGCCCTGGTGGCGGAGGCCCTCGCGCGGAAGCCGTACGACGCGGTGACGGTGGTCCACTCGGAGACCTCGACCGGGGTGCTGAACCCGGTCCGGGAGCTGGCCGAGGTCTGCCACTCCGCCGGGGACGTGCTCCTGCTCGTGGACAGCGTGACTGGCGTCGCCGGAACGCCGGTGGAGCCCGACGCCTGGGGTCTCGACCTGGTCCTCACCGGATCCCAGAAGGCGCTGGCCCTGCCGCCGGGCCTCGCGCTCGGCGTGCTCCAGCCCCCGGCCCTGGCCCGGGCGGAGCGGACCGTGAACCGGGGCGTCTACTTCGATTTCCTGGAATACGAGGCGGCGGCGCAGAAGCACTCCACCGTGAACACGCCGGCCATCTCCCTCCTCTACGCCCTCGAGGCACAGCTCGCGCGGATCGCCGCCGAGGGCGTCGAGGCCCGCTGGGCGCGTCACCGGGCGATGGCCGAGCGCACCTGGGCCTGGGTGGAGGAGATGCGGGCGCGGGGAGCGGTCGCGGGGGTGCTGGCGCCGCCCGGGTTCCGCTCCCCCACGGTCACCTGCATCTCCCTGGCCGGTGACCGGACCGGCCCCGCGGTCGCCGCGGCGATGAAGGCCCGGGGCTTCGTGATCGGCGCCGGCTACGGCAAGCTCAAGGACCCGACGTTCCGCATCGGGCACATGGGTGATCACACGGTCGCCGGGCTCGAGGTGTTGCTCGACGCCCTGACGGAGGTGCTCCAGTGACCCCGAAGCGCTGGCGGGTGCTGGTCACCGACAGCATCGACCGCGACGGCCTCCGGCCACTCGCCGAGGACGGCCGGTTCGAGCTCCTCGAGCGCGGGACGCTCAAGCCCGCCGAGCTCGCCGAGGCGCTCGACGGCGTCGAGGCGCTGCTGGTGCGGAGCGCCACGAGGGTGCCCCGGGAGGCCTTGGTCCGCGCCAAGCGGCTCCGGATCATCGGGCGCGCCGGGGTGGGCGTCGACACGATCGACCTGGATGCGGCCACCGAGCGGGGGGTCGCGGTGGTGAACGCCCCGGGCGGCAACACCGTCGCGGTGGCGGAGCTGACCTTCGCCCTCCTGCTGGCCCTGGTGCGGAAGATTCCCGCCGCCGACCGCTCGATGCGGGCGGGCGGCTGGGATCGAAGCCGGCTGGGCGGCACCGAGCTCAACGGCAAGGTGCTCGGCCTGATCGGTGCCGGGCGCGTGGGAGCGGAGGTCGCCCGGCGGGCCCGGTCTTTCGGGATGGCGGTCGTCGCCCACGACCCGTTCCTCGCCCCGGAGCGGGCGCACGAGCTGGAGATCGAACTCCTCGCGCTCGACGACCTGCTCCGCCGCTGCGACGTCGTGAGCCTGCACACGCCCCTCACCGACCAGACCCGCGGGATGGTGGGCGCCCGCGAGCTGGCCCTGATGCCCGCCGACGCGATCCTGCTCAACGCCGCGCGGGGCGGCGTGGTCGACGAGGGCGCGCTGGTCGACGCCCTCCGGGAGGGCCGGCTGGGCGGCGCGGCCCTCGACGTCTACGCCGCGGAGCCGC
>JAICEH010000093.1 GCA_025924275.1 Gemmatimonadales bacterium
GGGGCCCCCCCCCCGCGGGGGGGGGGGGCCGGCGCGGGGCACTCCCCCGGGCCCGGGGCACGGGGCACGGGGGACGGGGAGGACCCCGTTCCCCGTTCCCCGTTCCCCGTTCCCCCGGCTTCAGCTCCGCTCGAACGTCTCCGTCAGCTCGATGACGACGTTGGCGCCGGGCGCCACGACCACGTCGCGGTCGGCCGTGTTGGACGCGATGGCCGCGCCCGCGGCGGCACCGACGACCGCTCCGATGATGGTGGGGGCTGTCTTCTTGCCGATGACCTGCCCGGCCGCCGCGCCAGCCGCGGCACCTGCGCCGACTTTCGCCGCGTCGCCCGCAGTCACCCCGCGACCCTTGAGGGTGCTGGCGACGCTGGTGACCCGGCCCGTCAGGTCATACGAGGACCCCCCGATGGCGACGCTCACCGGCACCAAGGTCAGCGTGCCGGTGTTGTCCGACTTGTTCTCCGACGGGGCGATGGCCGCGATCCGGAGCGTGACCACGGACCCGGCGGGGATGACCACCCTCCCGGCGTCATTGGCCACGTCCGAGGCCACCCGGACGGTCATCGTCTGCCCGACCTTGTTGTGGCGCGAGCTGATCGAGTCGATGGCGGTGGCCGAGAACGAGGTGCCCGCCGCGAGGGTGCGCGCCGTGGCGGGCCTCGGCGCGGCCGGCTGCGGCGCGGCCGGCCGGGGAGCGGCGGGCCGTGGCGTGGTGGCCGCGGGCGCCGGTGCGTCCGCCGGCTGGTCGTTGAGCGCGGCCGTCGATTCGGCGGGCACCAGCTGCAGGTCACGGCTCAGGCTGTCGGCCAGCGCCTGGTCCGTGCGGTCGCCTCCGCCGCAGGCGGTGAGTCCCGCCGCGGCCAGCACGAGCAACAGTCGTCCGTTCCGCATTCGATCCTCCTTGTGGTCGCTTGCACGGGTCCCGCGGACCCCGTCTATTTCCGCCGATGCGTGAGCTTCGCGCGGTAGTCCCATTCCTCGCGCCCTACCGGTGGGCGTACGCGGCGGGGCTGCTCCTCGTCGTCGTGTCCAATTTCTTCACCACGCTCGGCCCCCGCTTCCTCCAGCGCGGGGTCGACGCCCTCGCCGGCGGGGCCCCACCCGGCGCGGTGCGGGAGGCCGCCCTCCTCCTCCTGGCCGCCGCCGCGCTCGGGGGCGTGGCGCGCTTCGGGATGCGCCAGCTCCTCAACAGCGGCAGCCGCCGGGTCGAGACCGACCTCCGCGCCGCCCTCTTCCGCCACCTCGAGCGCCTGTCGGCCGCGTTCTACGACCGCTACACCGTGGGCGACCTGATGGCCCGGACGACCAACGACCTCCTGGCGGTCCGGATGGTGGCAGGGCCCGGCCTGATGTACCTGGTGGACACCGTCACCCGCGCCCTCCTGATCGGCCCCGCGATGCTCGCCATCAGCCCGGCGCTCACCGGGCTCGCGCTGCTGCCGCTGATCGGCCTGCCGGTCGTGATGACCATCCTCGGCGGGCGGATCCACCGGCGCTCCGAGGCCATCCAGGCCCAGTTCGCCGAGATGACCACCCACGTCCACGAAAACCTCTCCGGCGCCCGCATCGTCCGGGCGTACCGGCAGGAGGCTCCCGAATCGGCACGCTTCGGAAGCCTAAGCGAGGAGTATGGGCGTCGCAACGTGGCCCTCGCGCGCGCGCAGGGTCTCTTCCACCCCCTGCTCGCCCTCCTCGGCGGGCTGGGCACCGCCATCGTCCTGGGCTACGGCGGCGCGCTCGTGCTCCAGGGCCGGGTCTCGGTCGGCGAGTTCGTCGCCTTCGGCGTCTATCTCGCCATGCTCCTCTGGCCGATGATCGCCCTCGGCTGGGTGATCAACCTGCTCCAGCGGGGCGAGGCATCAATGGCGCGAGTCAACCAGGTCTTCCGCGAGTCGCCCGCCGTCCCGCTGCCCGCGAGGCCGGTGGCGCTCCCGCCCGCGGGACGCGGCCGGCGGCTCGCCTTCGAGGCGGTCTGGTTCCGTTACCCCGCCGCCGAGGACCGCGGCTGGGTGCTCCAGGACGTGTCCTTCAGCGTGGAGGCCGGCCGCAGCCTCGCGGTCGTGGGGCCCACCGGCGCCGGCAAGTCGGCCCTGGTCGAGCTGGTGAGCCGCACCTACGACCCGGAGCGCGGGCGCATCACCCTCGACGGCGTCGACCTGCGCAACCTGGGCGCGGCCGACCTGCGGTCCGCCGTCGGTTTCGTCCCCCAGGAGACGTTTCTCTTCAATGCCACGCTCCGCGAGAACCTCCTCCTCGGGGCCCCGGACGATGGCAGGCTGGACGAGGCCCTGGCTGTGGCCCAGCTCACAGACACCGTCGCGGGGCTGCCGCAGGGCCTCGACACGGTGATCGGCGAGCGCGGCGTCACGCTCTCCGGCGGCCAGAAGCAGCGGGCGGCGATCGCGCGCGCCCTGGTGCAGGACCCGCCCGTGTTCGTGCTGGACGACAGCCTGAGCGCGGTGGACGCCCATACCGAGGCGGCCATCCTCGCCGGGCTGCGGGGGGCGCTGGCGGGACGGACCAGCCTCGTGGTCTCCCACCGCCTCGCCGCCGTGCGGGACGCGGACGAGATCCTGGTGCTCGACGGGGGGATCGTGGTGGAGCGCGGCACGCACGGGGAACTGCTCGCGCGCGAAGGCCGGTACTGGCAGCTGCTCCGGCGGCAGCAGCTGGAGGAGGAGCTGGAGGAGGTGGGCGGGGAGCGGGGAGCGGGGAGCGGAGAACAGTAGCCCGGACGGTCGGCGAGGCGCCGGTCCGCCTGTCCGACTTCCCGTCAGAGATACTGCCGGATGAACTCCGGTGTGAGCCCCTGGAGCCACCCCGCCAGCCGGGTGAACTGGCCGCTCAGGAGGAGGAGGCCCACCGCCACGAGGAGCGCGCCGCTCACCTTCTGGACCAACCCGAGGTGACGCCGGAAGCGCTGGAACCACCCCACGAAGCGGTCCACCGCGAGCGCCGCCAGGAGGAAGGGTACCGCGAGTCCCGCGGAGTAGGCGCCCAGCAGCAACGCCCCGCGGGCGAGGTCGGCCTCGGTGGCCGCCAGCCCGAGGATGGCGCTCAGCACCGGCCCCAGGCAGGGCGTCCAGCCGGCGGCGAAGGTCATCCCCACGACGAACGAGCCGGCGAAGCCGACCGGCTTGTCCTCCAGGTGGATCCGCTGCTCCCGCTCGAGCCCGGGGATGCGGAGCACCCCCATCAGGTAGAGCCCGAAGACCACGATGAGGGCGCCGCCGACCCGGGCGAGCCAGACGTCGTACACCCGGAGGGCGCGCCCCAGCGCGGTGGCGCCCAGCCCGAGGGCGATGAAGACCACCGAGAACCCGGCCACGAAGAGCAGGGCGTGCAGCAGCGCCACCCGCCGGCGGTTGGACATCTCCGGCAGGGTGAGGCCGGTGAGGAAGCCGAAGTAGGACGGGACCAGCGGCAGGACGCAGGGAGAGAGGAAGCTGAGGATGCCGCCGGCAAAGGCCACCGCCAGCCCGAGGCTCGGGGTGTCGGTCACAGCCCCGCCAACCCGCGTCGGCGACACTCGCGGCAGACGCCGTGCACCTCGACCCGGTGGCGGTCGGGCTGGAATCCCTGCTCGTCGGCCAGCAGCTGCAGCATCCGCTCCAGCCGCTCCGAGTTGAACTCGATCATGCGGCCGCAGCGGTCGCAGACCAGGTGCTCGTGCCCCGAGCGGGGGCCCACGGGCTCGAAGCGCCGGAAGCCCTCGCCGAAGTCCTGACCGCGCACCAGGCCACTGGTCACGAGGGTGTCCATGGTGCGGTAGATGGTGGCGAGCCCCACGCGCGCGCCCCTCGCCTCGAGGCGACCGCGCAATTCCTCGACGCTGACGTGTCCGCCGGCGGTGAAGACCTCCTCCGCCACCTGCTCCCGCTGCCGGGTGAGCGGCTGGTTGTGGTCCCGGAGCCAGCGTCGGAACCGTTCCAGGTGGGCGCGCGCCTCAGCCTTCGCGAGGCTCGCCATCGTCCGCCGTCGGCAGCCAGGTGGCGAGGGGCACCGCCACCGGCGGCTCCCCGGACTCGGCCCGGACCGGGACCTGCGCCAGCAGGGCCTCCAGGGCGTCGAGCGGCCCGCTCCCGACCTCCTGCAGGTCCCAGTGGAACCGGCCCCGCTCCTTCCCCTTGATCGTGTGCGCGTAGCGGGCGGTGTAGATCCGGCGCCGATCGCCCTCCACCCGGGAGAGGATCGCGGTGCCCCACTCGACGGCGCCGCTCCGGAGCGGGCGGAACACCCAGAGTCCGTCGAGTTCCGCCACGGGCAGGGCCCCGGCCACCGCGGCGGCGAGGCGGGCCCAGCCCGGCCCCTCGCCCGGGCCGCCCGCGGGCGCCCCGTAGAGCCGAGGCGCCGTCACGCCGCCCCGCCGCCCGCGCGCTCGGCGTAGAACCGGAGCACGGTCATGAAGTCCTGCGCATTGGTGACCACGCCGTAGGCCTGGTGGGTGCCGCGGTCGCGGAGCTTGTTGACGACGAACTCCGTCTGGTCCACGCAGATGGTCATCAGCTCCGCCGGCGCGCCGTAGTGCGTGTGGTAGGCCGGCAGCATGTTCCCGACCGCGATGGCGTGGAGCGCCGTGGCGACGAACACGGCACCGGTGGCGCGGACACAGTACTCCCGCATCGCGTCCTGTGCCGCCAGCGCGTCGGTGTGGACCCCGGGCAGGGGCCCGTCGTCGCGGATCGAGCCGGCCAGGACATAGGGCACGCCGTGGGTCACCAGCGCGTGCATGATGCCCCCCTGCACCAGCCCGCTCTCGACGGCCGCCTCGATGGACCCGAGGGCCCGCACCTGGTTGATGGCGCGCATGTGGAGCGCGTGGCCGCGCGCGGTGGGCTGGCCCGCCGAGTCCATCCCCAGGGTGGTGCCGTAGATTGCGGCCTCCATGTCGTGCACCGCCACGGCGTTCCCCGCGAGCACGGCCTGCACGAACCCGTGCCGGATGAACCACTCGAAGTCGTGCCGCGCGCGGGAGTGGACCAGGGCCGGCCCGGCCACCCAGAGGAGGTAGCCGCCCCGCACCCGCTCCTCGAGCAGCCGGCCAGCCAGTTCCTCGTAATTGACCGGGCGCTCCCGGCTCACCTCGGTGGACATGAACCGGAACTCCGCGGCCCCGGCCGCCCCGGCGAGGAAGCCCTCGCCGTGCACCAGGATCCCCTCGCTCCCGTCTTCCGCCTCCCCCATCGCCACCAGGTCGCCCGCCTGCAGCCGGCGCGGCTCGATCACCTCGACGCCCCCCTGCCGTCGCAGGATGGCGCAGTCCATCCGCGGCCGGGCCGGCAGGACCCACTGCCCGCCTCCCAGGTGGACGTAGGTGGGCAGGTTGCTCGTCGAGAAGAAGCCCGGGGGGAGGACGCCGTCGGCGGGCACCGACGCGAAGCGCGCCTCGGGCGCGCCGGCGAGGGGCGGCCGGGTGAAGTCGGGCGCGCGAAAGCGGGCGTTCGGCATGGAGGCGGAAACCTAGGAGCCCCGATGAGGCGATTCAAGCCAGCTCACGTCCTTGCCCCGGCGCGACCACGGCTGCTCGTTGGTGACGTGCACGCCGCCGATCCACCGATCGATCCGGAGCCGCTCGGTCCACGGCCCCGCCGCGGACCGGTTCGCGATCCCGAACTCCGTCAGGCGATAGCCATCCCGGAGCCCCGGCGGGGCACCGGGCTCACGTTCGATCACGACGTGCGGCCTGGGCCCGGACGCCAGCCGTCCGATCATCACCCGGAACATCGAGTCGGTCAGCCACCGGCGGGGCTCCTGCCTCCCGGACTCGAGGAAGCCGCGCTCCAGCGACCAACGGTCGCCCGGCGCCATCGCGCCGATCGCGAGTTCCTCCGCCCGGGACAGGCCCGTCCGCCAGTCGGGGTACTCCAGCAGGAGGCGCCGGCAGGCAGCCCGGAGCGCCGGGACGGCGGTCGAAGCCGAGCTCGACCAGCGCACCAGGGCCGCGGGCTCGGGCGCCACCAGGGCGGACCAGGCGGCGCGGAGCTCGGCGCGGAGCTCGCCGCGCACCGGTTCCCGCCGGGCGTAGGCCGCCAGGATCTGCCCCCGGGAGAGCGCCTCGAGCCGGCACGCGCCGGTCTCCGGGTCCGAGGGCCCCGGCCCCGCGAGCGAGGTCCGGTCCAGCGCGCCCCGACGCTCGAGGAGGGTGACGAGGCGGAGCAGGTTGAGCTGGCAGAAGAGGTCGTCCCCGATCCAGAGCACGATCTCTTCGCCCGCCGCCCCGGCGGCCGCCAGCGACGCGTCCTGCGCGGCCAGCCGTTCCGGCGCGCCGCTCGCGCCGAACGCCTCGAGTGCCCGGGCCCGCTCCTCCCGCTCCACCGCGCTATCGCCGAGGTCGCGCACCGGCCCCTCGCTCAGGATGTCGACCCACTCCACCCGCGCGCCCGGCACGCCGGCCTCGCCGAGGTGGCCGAGAAAGTGGCTGCCGGGGTGGACGTGGGTGAGCGTCACAGGAGCGACACCGGATCGCGGTCCACGGCCAGTCGCAAGTCCCCACCCGGGAGCGGGCGGCGGGCAAGGGCCCGGACGTACCGGCCGATGGCCCGCGGCTCGCCCCGGAGGGCCACGTGCCACCGGTGCCGCTCCTTGATCCGCGCGACCGGGCAGGGCGCCGGCCCCAGGACGCCCACGCCCAGCCCGTGCCGCGCCTCCATCCGCGCCGCCCATTCCGCCACCGCCGAGGCGAGGTCCGCCACGCCGGCCTCGTCCGTCCCCGACGCCACGACGTTCACCAGCCCGGTGACCGGCGGGTACGGCGGTGACCGGCGGAGCGCGGCCTCCTCCGCCAGGAAGCCCTCGACGTCGTGGGTCGCGGCGCGGCGCAGGGCGTGGTGCGCGGGATCCCGCGTCTGGACCAGCACCCGACCGCCCTTCGGGCCGCGGCCCGCGCGACCCGCCACCTGTGCCAGGAGCTGGAAGGTGCGCTCCGCCGCACGGAAGTCGGGCAGGTGGAGGGCCACGTCCGCATCCACCACGCCCACCAAGGTCACGTTGGGGAAGTCGAGCCCCTTCGCCACCATCTGGGTGCCCACCAGGATGTCCACCTCGCCCCGCTCCACCGCACCGAGGATCCGGTGGTGTGCCCACCGGGTGCTGGTCGCGTCGAGATCCATCCGCGCGAGTCGTGCCCGCGGGTGGCGGTCCGCCACGAGGGCCTCGAGCTGCTGGGTGCCGAACCCGCGCATCCGCTGGACGGCCTGGCCGCATTCCCCGCACTCCGCGGGCCGCGGTTGCTCGTGCCCGCAGTAATGGCACCGCAGGCGCTCCGGCGCCTGGTGCAGCGTGAGCGAGATGCTGCAGTGGGGACAGTCCCGCACGGCCCCGCAGGAGGGGCACTGGAGGAACGAGGCGAACCCGCGCCGGTTGAGGAACAGGAGCGCCTGCTCCCCGCGCGCGACCGCCGCGGCCAGGGCGCGGTCGAGGGCCTCCGACCAGGGGATCGCACCGGTGTGCTCGACCCGGGGGGCGGTGCGCAGGTCCACGAGCTCCACCGGCGGGAGCGGCCGCAGGCCGATGCGCGCCGGCAGGCGGACGAGCCGCGTCGCCGCACCGCCGGTTCCGGAGCCCGCCGCGGTCCAGGTCTCGAGTGACGGGGTGGCCGTGCCGAGGACGAGGTGGGCTCCCTCGAGCCGGGCGCGGACCCGGGCGACATCCCGCGCGTGGTAGCGCGGGCTCTCCCCGTTCTTGTAGCTGGACTCGTGCTCCTCGTCCACCACGATCACGCCGAGATCCTGCACCGGGGCGAAGAGCGCCGACCGCGCCCCCACCGCCACGCGCCGCTCCCCGCGGCGGAGGGCGCGCCAGGCGTCCGCGCGCTCGCCGTCGGAGAGTCCGCTGTGGAGCACTGCCACCTGGTCGCCGAAGGCGCCGCGCACGCGGGCCACGGTCTGCGGCGTGAGGCCGATCTCCGGCACCAGGATGATGGCGCCGCGGCCCGCGGCGAGCGCCCGCCGGATGTGCTCCAGGTAGACCAGCGTCTTGCCCGAGCCGGTGACACCGAAGAGCAGGGCCGCCACGCCCGCGCCGAGGCGCTCGAGGACC
>JAICEH010000094.1 GCA_025924275.1 Gemmatimonadales bacterium
AGTCTTGTAGCGCCCATTCCCGCCCGGGCTCATAGCTCAATTGGATCGAGCATCTGACTACGGATCAGAAGGTTGGGGGTTCGAGTCCCTCTGAGCCCGCTCGCCACGCAGGGCGGGGCGTAGCGCAGTCCGGTTAGCGCGCCTGCTTCGGGAGCAGGAGGTCCCCGGTTCAAATCCGGGCGCCCCGATCACGAACGGAGAGCCAGCTTCCCTCGGGAGCTGGCTCTCCGTCATTTCCGCCCGCGCAACGCCCCGGGCCTCCCCGGTGAACCGCTGGAACCGGTACGCCAGCGCCGGCCCCCGTCCCCCGGGGCCGCCGCGTGGTCGCCGCGGAGGAGGGGTGCGGAACCACGAGCGCGCACCCGCGGCGTGCACCGGCAGCGAGCCGGTGATCACCACCTTGCCGGCCCGGGCGGCGGCAGGTTGATCGGCCGCGAGGGCGCGCTAGCTTGCCTTCCCGGGGCACGCCGCAGCGGTCGTCGCGGGACCGCACGGCGACCGGGGACGCCAGGAGGGAAGCCATGCAGCAGCGCACCCTGGGCAACAGCGATCTCGCAGTCTCGGCCCTCGGCCTCGGCTGCATGGGCCTGAGCTTCGGGTTGGGGACCGCCGTCGCCACGCCGCAGGCGATCGCCCTCATCCGGGCGGCGGTCGAGCGCGGCGTGACGTTCTTCGACACCGCCCAGGTCTACGGTCCGTTCACCAACGAGGTGGTCGTGGGGGAGGCCCTCGCGCCGTTCCGCGACCGGGTGGTGATCGCCACCAAGTTCGGGTTCGAGATCGACGCCGACGGCCGGCAGGGGGGACTCAACAGCCGCCCCGACCACATCCGGCGGATGACGGAGGGCTCGCTCGAGCGCCTCGGGGTCGAGACCATCGACCTCTACTACCAGCACCGCGTCGACCCGAACGTGCCCATCGAGGACGTCGCGGGGACGGTGAAGGACCTGATCCGGGAGGGCAAGGTCCGGCACTTCGGCCTCTCGGAGGCCGGCGTGCGGACCATCCGGCGGGCCCACGCGGTGCAGCCGGTCACGGCCCTCCAGAGCGAGTACTCGCTGTGGTGGCGGGAGCCCGAAGCGGAAATCCTGCCGACCCTGGAGGAGCTCGGGATCGGCTTCGTGCCCTTCAGCCCGCTGGGCAAGGGGTTCCTCACGGGGCAGATCGACGAGACCACGACGTTCGCCAGCTCCGACTTCCGCAACACCGTGCCGCGCTTCACGCCCGAGAACCGGAAGGCGAATCAGGCGGTGGTGGCCCTGGTGCGCCGGATGGCGGTGCGGAAGCAGGCCACGCCCGCGCAGATCGCGCTCGCCTGGGTGCTGTCCCGGAAACCGTGGATCGTCCCGATCCCGGGGACGACCAAGCTGCACCGCCTGGAGGAGAACCTCGGGGCCGAGGCGGTCGAGCTCACGCCCGACGACCTGCGGGAGATCGCGAGCGCCGTCGCGGAGATCACGGTGCAAGGTGCCCGGTACTCGGAGGGCGGGCAGCGGATGATCGATCGCTGACCGCCGAGGCCGGTATCGCTCCCGGGAGGAACCGGGGACTCGGGGGGAATCGGCGGGCGCGGACGCGATCCGGGAGCGAGACCATGGAGACCACACGCAGCGGGCCTCAGCCCCTCACACCCCGCGAATCGCCGGGCATCCGTCCCGCGGAGCCTCCGGACCTCCCGGTCATCGGCCGACTCGGGGCCCTCCTCGTCCAGACCCACCACGGGTTCGACCCCGAGCGCTTCCTCGCGGCCACGCCGAAGACCGAGGAGGCCTACGGCGCGTTCATCGGCACCCAGCTCGGGAAGCCGGGCGTGAGCGTCCTCGTGGCGGAGCGGGCCGGGGTGGTCCTCGGCTACGCGTACGCCAGCGTCGAGGGGCACGACTTCATGGCGCTCCGCGGGCCGGCGGGCGTCCTGCACGACCTCGTGGTCGACCCCGGGCATCGTGAGCGGGGGGTCGGCCGGATGCTGCTCGAGGCGGCGGTGGCCGCCCTCGCGGCCCGGGGCGCGCCGCGGGTGGTGCTCTGGACCGCGGAGCGGAACCAGGCCGCGCAGCGCCTGTTCGCCAGTGCGGGGTTCCGGCAGACGATGCTCGAGATGACCCGCGAGCTGGGCGGCGGGCGACCCTGACTCCGGGAGCCGTCCCGGGAGCCGCGCCCGCGAGGGATCAGGGCCCCGCCGGCGTCACGCCGCCGACTCCCGCTCGAGCAGGACGCGCTTCCGCTCCAGCCCCCACCGATAGCCCGCCAGGCTGCCGTCGCTCCCCACCACGCGGTGGCAGGGGATGACCACGGCGAGCGGGTTGGCCGCACAGGCCCGGGCCACGGCGCGGGCCGCCTCCGGACGCCCGAGGCGGCGGGCCACCTCCGCGTAGCTCGCGGTCGAGCCCGCCGGGATCTGCCCGAGCTCCTGCCATACCTCCCGCTGGAAGCCGGTGCCCTGGAGGTCCAGCGGCACGTCGCTCAGGGCCCAGCCCTGCGAGGGTGCCTCGACCAGTGCCACGATCCGCGCCGCGAGCCGGTCGAGCTCGCCGTGGTCCTCCGCCAGCGCCACGGCGGGAAACCGGGACTGGAGTTCGCACCGGAGCTGCTCCCGGTCGTCGCCGAACAGCACGGCGGCCACGCCGCGCGAGCTCACCGCCACGAGGACCAGTCCGAGGGAGGACCCGCCGAAGGTGAAGCGGAGCACGGCGGCTCCGGGCGGCGCCGTCGGGAGGGGAATCACGCTGGCCGACATCAGGGCCTCCTTTCGAGGGTGGACGGCGATCGACTGCCGGAACCTAGGGGAGGAGGCCCCGAATGTCTCGCCATATTCGGACATGGAATTTGGGGCAGGGTTGCTTCTTAAACTGTTGTATCACAAGGACATAGCACAAGAATTCGATGTCCGAAAATGGCTGGCGCCTTCGGCGTCCAGGCCTTAGCTTGACGACCATGACGCTCGACGTCGCCCAGCTCTACGACGCCCTCGCCTCCCGCGACCCCCGGTTCGACGGAGTGTTCTTCGTCGGCGTGACTTCCACCGGGATCTACTGCCGGCCCATCTGCCCGGCGAAGACCCCGAAGCCGGCCAACTGCCGCTTCTTCGACAACGCCGAAGCGGCCGAGAAGGCCAACTTCCGCCCCTGCCTGCGCTGCCGGCCCGAGCTTGCCCCCGGCACGGCCCCGGTGGACGATGCCCACCGCATCGCGGCCCTGGTCGCCCAGCGAATCGACGAGGGGATGCTGGACGACGGCGCCGGCCTGGAGCGGGTCGCGACCCACTTCGGCTGGAGCTCGCGCCAGATTCGTCGCATCGTCCAGCGGGAGCTCGGCGTCTCGCCCATCGAGCTGGTGCTGACGCGCCGGCTCCTGCTCGCGAAGCAGCTCCTCACCGAGACCGCGCTCCCCGTCACCCAGGTGGCGCACGCAAGCGGGTTCGCCAGCCTGCGCCGCTTCAACGACGCGTTCGCCAAGCGCTACGGCATGCCGCCCACCCGCCTCCGGCGGGCCACGGACGGCCTGGCCGGACGCGCCGCGGCGCAAGCGACGCTCCGCCTGCAGCTGGCCTATCGTCCGCCCTTCGACTGGGAAGGCCTGCTCGACTTCCTCGGCGCGCGCGTGCTCGCCGGGGTCGAGCTGGTCGAGGATGGGAGCTATTCCCGGACGGTCGGGCTCGGCGGCCATTCGGGCTGGGTCCGCGTCCGGCACGCTCCGAGGCAGCGCGCCTTGCTGGTCGAGCTGCCGCACGCGTTGACACCGGTGCTCCCCGCCCTCCTCGGACGGCTGCGCCACCTCTTCGACCTGAGCGCACGACCCGACCTGATCGCCGGCCGGCTGGCCCAGGACCCGCGACTCGCGGCGGCCGTGGCCCGGAACCCGGGGCTCCGGGTCCCCGGCGCCTTCGACGGCTTCGAGCTGGCGGTGCGCGCGGTCCTCGGGCAGCAGGTCACGGTGAAGGCCGCGACGACCCTCGCGGGGCGATTCGTGGAGGCCTTCGGGGAGCCGGTCGCGACGCCGCACCCGGGGCTCGAGCGGCTCGCCCCCACGCCGGCCCGGGTTGCGGCGGCCTCGGCCGACGAGATCGCGCGGCTCGGCATCGTCCAGTCACGGGCGGGCGGGATCCTCGCCCTCGCCAGCGAGCTCGCGTCGGGGCGGCTGCGCCTCGAGGCGGGTGCCCCGCCGGACGAGGCGATCGAACGGCTCGTGGCCCTGCCGGGCATCGGGCGGTGGACCGCGCAGTACGTCGCCATGCGGGCGCTCCGCTGGCCGGACGCCTTCCCGCGGGAGGACGTGGCGCTGCGAAACCGGCTGGGAGGAATCAGCGCCGCGGAGGCCGGGGCGATGTCGGAAGCGTGGCGGCCGTGGCGGAGCTACGCGGTCCTCCATCTCTGGCGCGAGGCGGACCCGGTGCGCGGGTCCGGCGCGGGTCAGCGGCGTGCCACCGGCAGCTCGGCCCGGCGGCTCCAGTCCACGTAGCTGCCGTCGTACATCCGCACCTCGAAACCGAGGTGACGGGCCACGAGGTAGAGGTGGCTCGCCTGCACGCCGGTCCGGCAGTACGCGACCACGGTGTCACCCGGCCCGACCCCGGCGCCCGCCAGGAGCTCGCGCAAGCGCCCTTCGGGCAGGAGCCGCGGGTCCGCCTCCGACACGAGGGTCTGCCGCCAGAAGAGACTGCCGGCTCCCGGAATGTGGCCGGGCCGGTCCACGCCGCCGCCGGCCTCCCGGCCCTGGTACTCCGCAGCCGGGCGGGCGTCCACCAGGGCCACGCCCGGGGCGTCGAGCCGTGCCGCCACCCAGGCCGCGTCCACCAGGAGGTCCGCCCGGGGGCGCGGCGTCAGCCGGGCGCGCGGAACCGCCTCCGGGCCCGCCGTGGCCACCGGCCGCCCCGCGGCGCCCCAGGCGGCGAGTCCCCCGTCGAGCACCCAGGCCCGATCGCCGAGCCCGAGGTAGTCCAGCGTGAGGAAGGCGCGCGCGGCGGCGAGCGGCTCGCCATAGAGGACCACCGTCGCTTCGTCCGATACGCCGAGCGACTCGAAGACGGAATCGAGCAGCGCGACGTCCGGCAGTTCGTTCGGCAGGCCGTCCCGCTCGGTGACGATGGCGCCGAGGGGCAGGAAACGGGCACCGGGGATGTGGGCCGAATCGTAGGCCGCCCGGTCGCGGCCCACGTGGAGGATCACGGAGCCGGGGCGGTCGGCGACGGCCGCGGCCGAGGTCACGGCAGGCCTGGGAGGGGGCGCCGGGGCGCGCCGGGCGCAGCCGAGGGCCAGGCCGGCCAGTGCGAGGCAGGCGGCGCGACGGGTCACGGTGCCCTCCAGGTCTGGTTGCGCCGGTTCACGTCCGGCAGGGTCACCTCGGGGTCGATGGCCACCCGCACCACCGCCGGTTCCGCCGCCACGTGAACCGTCTGCCGCGTGGCGCCCTCCAGCCAGGCGTCCACCGGCAGCTCCATCCGCTCGACGCTCCCGTCGGCGCGCGAGATGGCGAGCCGGACGGGAAGGGGCATGCGGCCGCGGTCCTCGACGGTGATCGCCACCCGGTCGCCCTCCCGCGCCACCGATGCGACCGCCTGGTCCGCCGTCCAGGTTTCGAAGGCCCAGCTCCGCCAGAACCAGTCCAGGTCGCGGCCGCTCACCTCCTCGAAGGTGTTGAAGAAGTCCGACGGCTTCGGGTGCCGGAACCGCCAGCGGGCGGCATACTCGCGCCAGGCCCGCTCGAAGGTGGCCGCCCCCAGGATCGCGCGGAGCGTCACCAGCATCGTGGCCGGCTTGTAGTAGGTCGCGATGGCGAAGGCGAGCCCGTCGGCATACGCGTCGCCGTGCACCATCATCGCGCCCTCCCGGCCGGCCACGGCCACGCCGAGATAGGCATTCCGGTTCTTCCGCTCGTCGTCGATCCGCCCCGCGTAGAAGTCGGCGATCGCCTGGCTCTGGTTGAACTGGGTCAGCCCCTCATCCATCCACCCGTGCCGGGTCTCGTCCGAGCCGACGAGCATCGGGAACCACATGTGGGCGATCTCGTGCACGGTGACCTCGTACATCCCCAGCGAGTCCCACGTCCCGCCGATGCAGGTGAGCATCGGGTACTCCATCCCGCCGCAGCTCCGCGGGCCGTCCACTGCCGTCATGTGCGGGTACGGGTAGGGCAGGATGGTCCGGGAGAGGAATTCGACCGAGTGCCGGCCGTAGCGTGCCGTCTCGCCCCAGAAGGACGCGCGGCTGGCGGGTCGGTACAGGGCGTCCACCCGGGAGGTATCCGGCCGGCCGTCGCCCTGGAGGTCGCCCACCACGGCGTGGGTGGCGTCCCAGACCCAGATGCCCGAGGCGCCCCAGTCGAAGTCGCGCACGCTGTCGGCCGCGAAGCGCCAGGTGAGCCGACCGTTCCGGCCCGCGAGCGTGGCGCGGCCGGCGCCACGGTCGGCCTCGGTCACGACCGCGATGACCGTCGTGTCGCGGAGGGCCGCCGCCAACCGCGAGCGGGTGCGTTCGGTGAGGACCTCCCGCGGGTTCGCCAGGGTGCCGGTGGCCGCCACGAGCCACCCGGCAGGCAGGGTGAGCGACACGTCGTACCGCCCGTAGCCCATGTAGAACTCCGCCCGCCCCAGGTACGGGTCGGTGTGCCACCCGACCACGTCATCGTACACCGCCATCTGCGGGTACCAGTACGAGACGAAGTAGACCGACCCGTCCTGGCCGCCGCGGGGCGCGCCATCGGGAGGCACGGGATACCGCCAGGCGAGCTCCAGCTCGAGCGAGCCGCCCGGGAGGAGGGGACGGCGCGGGCGGATCCGCATCACGGTGCCGTCGACCCGGAATCCCGGTGCCTCGTCCGCGGCGCCCGGGGCGAGCGGCTGCCCCCCCACCGCGACCCGGGAGAACTCCACCGCACGAGTGCGGGGCACCGAGTCGTTCGACGGGGAGCCGGGCGCGAAGAGGTTCGCGTAGACCCGGAGGTACACCACGTCCAGGGTATCGGGGGAGCGGTTGTGGTAGCGGATCGTCTCCCGGCCCGTGAGCATCGCCGTGGCCGTATCGAGCTCCGCGGCGATCACGTACTCGGTCCACTGCTGCCAGTACCGGGGTCCCGGCCGGCCAGTCGTGGTGCGGGTGCCCCGCTCCACGGCGCGGAGGAACTCCGCCGTCGGCTCCACCGGGGCGATCGGGTCCCGGATCCGGGCGCCGTCCGGCGCCTCGGGGACGGCGGTCGCTGCCCCGGGCGCCGGGGCCGGCGGGGGCGACGCGGGTGGAGGCGGCGTGGAACGGACGGCCGGCGCGCAGCCGGCGGCCGCGAGCAGGAGGGCGAGGCGGAACCGGCGCGCGCGGCGAAAGGTCGGTGCGGAGGAGGGCATGGCGGTCCCGGATCGGTGGGTCCGGCGCCGCCGGGCGTGGCGCCGGTCCTCCCAAGGTAGCCGGTCCGCTACGGCGAGGGTGAAGGGGCGATGAGGCCTGCGGGAGGATTCTCCCGCAGGCCGCGAGAATCCCCAACCCCGCACCCGGGCCGGGGGTCGGTGATCCCCCCATCCCCAGGCTGCCCCGGGCCCTAGTACGACTCCGCCGGCACGTCGAGCACCTCGTAGTGGGTCACGGTGGGCTCCAGCTCGACCAGGAAGTCGGCGTCCTCGGGGTAGTAGTGCGCCCGCGCCGGGTCGGGACCGGCGAAGCGGCCGATGGCCTCCCAGGAATCCCAGAGGGTGAGAAGGAGGAAGTGGGCCAGCTCACCCTCCACCCGTCGGAGGATGAAGACCCCGAGGTTTCCCGGGGTTCCCCGGTAGCCGGGGACCCCGGTGCGGAGCAGGTAGTCGTGGTAGGCGTCGGCCTTCTCTGCCGGTACCACCCCGTGCCAGGTGCGCGCGAGCATCGTCGGATCCTCCATCGAATGGCCCCGCAAGGAGATGCGCGAGCCGGCGCGGCTTCCCGACTTGCCCGCCCGCTCCCGCGCGGCTATCCTACCCACCCGCCCGGACACCCGGGCCAGCGCGCCGGTAGCTCAGCTGGATAGAGCGTTGGC
>JAICEH010000095.1 GCA_025924275.1 Gemmatimonadales bacterium
AGGATCGTCTCGCCGAAGAAGTCCTCCATCCACGACGCGGGATACACGAAGCTGCCGTCCGGCAGGAACGTGCGGTCCTGGATGGCGAGCGGGATCTCGTTCGTCCCGGAGGGCAGGCCCAGGTCTCGCTCGAACGCATCGCGCAGCAGGTAGAAGCCCGCCAGCCCCATCATCACGTTGAGGCGCGTGATGCCGAGCGCGTGATCGTGGTACCAGAGCGTCCCGGCTTCCTGGTTGTTGGGATACACATAGGTTTGCTGCTGCCCCGGCAACATCGTCATCGTCGGATACCCGTCCACTTGAGCGGGGACGTGACCGCCGTGAAGGTGCGCCACGACCCGGGGCGACTGACCCTCTGTATCGGGACCGTGCAGGCACTGATCCACAGGTAGATAGTGGGTCGTCCGTAGCGCCCCGGTCGAGTCGCGCAACTCGGTCCGGACCATCCCGAGCCAGGCCGCGGTGCCCGCACGCGCCAGCTCGACTCCAAAGACCAGGGAGTCGCCCCGCACCTCGGCCGGGAGGGCTCGCGCCGTGACGCCGCCGCTCACGGCCCCCTTCCGGTAGATCAGGGCGATGATGGTCCGCACCTCGAGCGTGAGCCCGATCTTCACCCCGTCGGGCGCGCTGTCGGCGGCCGACGCCGGTGCGGGCGCCTCGCGGGCTGCCACCACCAGCCGGGTCCAGTACTCCCCGTCGGGGAGCTCGGCCGGCGGCCGTGCCAGCAGGCGGATCACCTGCCGCTCGCCGGCGGGCACCGTGGTGCGGCGGGGGAAGGCCTGGATCCAGCCCGCCGCCGAGGGTCGGTCGGCTGCCGGCTCGGGCTCCGTCACCAGGGTCAGCCGCCCCGCGCTGTCGGTGCCGGGGTAGCCGAAGATGGTGGAGACCTCGACCTCGACCGGGCGGGTGCCGGGGTTGAGCAGGATGAGCTGCCCGCTCCGGAGCCGGTGATCGATGTGCACCAGGTGCGGGGCCACGATGATGCCCTGCGCGAGGAGCGGGGCCGGGGCGCTCACGGCGAGGAAGAGGGCGAGGCGGAGACGCATCAGACGCCGAGGTGGGCCACGGTGAGGGTCACGGTGGCGGTGTAGTCCCCGCCGCGCTGGTCGGGAGCGGGCTCGACGGTGCCGCCGAGGAAGAGCCGGCCCTTGCCGTTGGTCGGCAGCCGGAGCGTGAACGGGCTCCGCGGATCCACCGGCTGTTGGGCGCCGATCGACTCGGTGGCGGAGAAGCCGGCGTCCCCCGCCTCGAACCGGAGGCGAAGCGTGGCCCCACCGGGGCCGCTCATTGCATCGGGCAGCGCGAACTGGAGCATCAGGTCCACGTCCTTGGCGCCGCGAAGCTCGAACTGGCCGCTCCGCACCGGGTCGGTGCGCAGCGCGTGCAGCGGCACGCCGGCGAGCACGTCGCCGAAGTTCAGGGGCTGGAGTCCCGAGAGCCGGAGCGGCCGGCCCTGTGCCTGGGCCCTGCCGGCGGAGGCCAGCATCAGGCAGGACAGCAGGGCGAGGCGCGCGAGGCTGGACACGGGGCTCCCTTGCGCGAGCCGGCGGCGAGCCCTGTCGGACCCGCCGCCGGCGTCGCGCCGGAACGCGCTCAGAGGCCGGTATAGGCCGCGTCGAGCGTGATGGTGCCGGTGTACACCCCGGCCGGCAGACCGGCGGCCGCGGTCGCCTGGGCGCCGACGAAGACGCCGAGGTTCCCGCCCGCGGAGAGGAACGCGTTCGCGCTCGCGCCGTCGGAGCCGCCGGCGATCAGGCTCGCCGAGCCCGCGCGGGTGGCACCCACGTTCACGTTCCACGAGGCCGCGCCGAGCGTGATCTGGTTGAGCCCGTTGTCGAGCGTCGCCGGGAAGTCGAAGGTGAACTGCACCTCCGCGCCCGGGTCGCCGGCCACCGTGAACTCGCCCGAGGTGGCGTCCGCCGGGGCCACGGTCTTGGTGGCGCCGGCCGAGAGGAAGTCGCCGAAGTCGAGGGCGGTGACCCCGGTGACCGTGATGGCGCCCAGCACCCGGGCGCGAGCCTGGATCGAGCCCGAGGCCGACTGGGCGCTCACGGCGGCCGGGAGGGCCAGCGCGGCGACCGCGAGAAGAAGGAGCTTCCGCATACCGTACTACCTCACCGTCAGGGTGGAAGAAGGGACAGGGCCGCCGCATCAGGGATCGCGACTGAGCGAGGCGGGGGGGCAACAGGTGTGCCAACAGTGGCAGGTGGGCTTTCGCTCGTTGATTTCCGATGCACTTGCCCAGTGACCGGTCGGTCTCAAAGCCATGGCAAGCATGGGGTTCCTGTGTTGGTGCAAGCGTATCATGTTTGGACGATTCCGGCTCGAATCCCGGTCTCAGCGGAAATCTCCAAGTCATTTTCTGACAATGACTTGCGAATCGTCCCCCGATCGGTCCGCTCCCTGCGGTCCACTCCGGCGGGTCCGGCGGGCTCGTGGGAATCCGCCGCCCCCCCAGGCGGTGGCGTTTTGCAAACTCGATATTCCTTGTCGGCATTCGCTTCCGGCAGCGGGCTCGGGCTCGCGGCCTGCCTGACCCTGGGTGCAGGCCGCGGGGCCGCCCAGGCCGTGGCCTCGGTGAACGTCACGGCTCGGGTGCTCCCCCAGGTCGGCTGGGACGCTGCCCGCCGCGTTGCGGGGAGCGCGCCCCTGCCGGGGCTCACCGGCAGCGTGGCGGGTGACTGGCGGCCGGGCGCGCGCGCGCTCGTCGCCGCCGGCCCCACGCCGGTGGTGATCGGGGTGGCGATTGTCGGGCGTCGGCGCGTGGTCGAGGTGGCAGTGCTCGGGAGCTGAGCGCGAGATCGGCCCGGGCCCGGCCCTCGCTCGAAGCCCGCCCCGAGGTTATCTTGCGTGCGCCTCAGGTCCGAAGGGCGCTGGCGCGCGAATCGCGTCAGGACCTCGCCGGTAGCAGCG
The DNA here is from genome assembly GCA_025924275.1 of Gemmatimonadales bacterium. Taxonomy (GTDB): domain Bacteria; phylum Gemmatimonadota; class Gemmatimonadetes; order Gemmatimonadales; family GWC2-71-9; genus JAICEH01. The sequence goes on from JAICEH010000095.1 coordinate 2,914, forward strand.
CTAAGCGATGCCCGGTGTCGCTTCGGGGAGCCTGGGGCACTTTTCTTTGTAGATTCCCTCCATGGCCATCGCTCTCGCCCGCCGGTACCGCCCCCGCCGCTTCAGCGACCTCCTGGCGCAGGATCACGTCGCCATGACGCTCCGGGCCGCCGTCGCGCGCGGCCGGGTGGGGCACGGGTATCTCCTCACCGGCCCGCGCGGCGTCGGGAAGACCACCGCCGCGCGGGTGCTGGCCATGGCGCTCAACTGCGAGCGCCGCGGCGCGGACGGCGAGCCCTGCGGGGAGTGCGAGAGCTGCCGGCGCATCTGGGGCGGGGCGGCGAGCCTCGACGTGGTCGAGATCGACGCGGCCAGCAACCGCGGGGTGGACGACGCGCGCGAGCTCCGCGAGCGGGCGATGTACGCCGCCTCCCAGGCGGACCACCACAAGGTGTACATCGTCGACGAGGCGCACATGCTCACGCGCGAGGCGTGGAATGCGCTCCTCAAGATCCTGGAGGAGCCGCCCCCCGGGGTCGTCTTCGTCTTCGCCACGACCGAGCCGCAGAAGATCTTCAACACCGCGGCCCCGGTGCTGTCCCGGCTGCAGCGCTTCGACTTCCGCCGGATGGGCCCGGAGGTGATCCGTGCCCGGCTCGCCGAGGTGCTCGCGGCCGAGGGGATCACCGCGGAGGAGGACGCGCTCCGCCTCATCGCGCGGCACGCCGACGGGGGGATGCGCGACGCGCTCTCGGTCCTCGACCAGTGCCTCAGCTTCGACGGCGGCACGGTCACCGCCGCCCGGGTGCGCGAGACCCTGGGCCTGATCGCCGACGAGCTCTACGCCGAGGTGCTCCGGGTGGTGGCCGACCACCGCCCCGCGGCGGTGTTCGACCTCGTGGGCCGGCTACTCGCGAGCGGGGCGGACCTGTCGACCTTCATGGCGGGGGTGGGGGAGCTGCTGCGCGGCCTGCTCATGCGGCGCCTGGGCATCGAGCCGGAGGGCCTCACCCAGACGATGCGCGATGCCATCGAGGGGGAACACGCCCGCTTCGAGCCCGGCGACGTGGTGCGGATGCTCCGCCTGCTCGCCGACGAGGAACAGGGCATCCGACGGAGCGGCAATCCCCGGCTCGTGGTCGAGACCCTGCTCCTGCGCTGGACCCTGCTGGATCGCACGGTGGACCTCGAGGCGGTGCTGGCGGGCGGGCCCGCGGCCGGGCGGTTCCGCGGCACGACCTCGGGCCCCGCGACTCCGGGCGCCCCGGCAGGTCCAGCGCCATCCGGATCCGCCGGGCCGGCCGACCCTCCGAGCCGGCCGGCCGTCGAGCCGCCGGGGCCCTCGGCGGGGCCTCCCGCGGGCTCGGTGGCCTTCACGGTGGACGGGCTCAGGGCCGCCTGGGAGCAGGCGGTGGAAGCGGGACGGCAGTCGAGCCGCTTCCTCGGGGAGGCGCTGGCGCAGTCGACCCCGGTCGGGGCAAGCCCCCCGGAACTGCTGCTGGAATTGCGGGACGACAACCACGTCCTCCAGGTGCAGCTCGAACGGCACCGGGGCGTGGTCGAGTCGCTCCTGGGCGAGTGGACGGGACAGCCGGTCCGCCTGGCGATCCGCCTGACGGAGCCGGCGCCGGCACTGGCGGATGCGCCCAAGGCCCGCCGGCTGTCGGAGTCGAAGCTCCGGGCCGAGCGTCTGGAGGCCGGCCGGCGGAAGGACCCGGCCCTGGACGCCGCGGCGGAAGCACTGGACTTGGAAGTGGTGGAATGAGGGCCTAGATTTCGGGCATACAGCAACTTACGCGGTTTCGGGGGAATGGCGGACCTACAGCAGCTACTTCAGCTCGGCCAGCAGATGCAGGGCCGGCTACAGCAGATCCAGACCGACCTCGCCGGGCGCCTGGTCGAGGCGGCATCCGGCGGTGGGCTGGTCCGGGTCACGGTGGACGGCCGGGGCACGCTCCGCTCGGTCCAGATCGACCCGGCAGCGTTCGAGGGCCGGGACGCGGAGCTCCTCGCGGACCTGGTGCATTCGGCGGTGGCGGAGGCCCAGCGGCGCGCAGGCGAGCTCCTCCAGCACGAGATTCGCAACGTCGGTCCCTTGGGCAGCCTCCCGCTCTGAGCCGGTGAGCGCGCTCGAGGACCTGGTCACGGAGTTCGCGCGGTTGCCCGGCATCGGCCGGAAGACCGCGCAGCGCCTGACCTACCACCTCCTCCAGCAGCCGGTGGAGCAGGCCAGTCGCCTGGCACACGCACTCCTCGCCGTGGCCGAGCGGGTGCACGCCTGCCCGGCGTGCGGCTACCTGACGGAAGGGGAGCTTTGCGAGTACTGCGGTGACCCGCGGCGGGATCCGGGCCTGCTCTGCGTCGTCGAGGAGCCATCGGCGGTGCCGGTGCTGGAGCGCGCCGGCGAGTACCGGGGGCGCTACCACGTGCTCGGTGGGCGGCTCTCCCCGCTCGACGGCGTGGGGCCCGAAGCGCTCCGGCTCGACCTGCTCGCCCGGCGGGTGGCGGCGGACGGGGTGCGCGAGGTGATCCTGGCGACGAACGCCTCCATGGAGGGCGAGGTGACGGCGACCTACATCCAGCGGCTGCTCGCGGGACGCGGGGTCCGGGTGACGCGGCTCGCCCGGGGTCTGCCGATGGGCGGCGAGCTGGAATACGCCGACGGCGTCACGATCGCCCACGCCCTCGCGGCGCGCCAGGAGGTCACCTGAAGGCCCGGCGCGGCGCCTGGGTCACCGCGGCGGCCGCAGCCGGCTTCGTGGCCGGCTGGGCGGTCGCCAAGCAGGTGCAGCACGCACACCGCGACGCGCTGTTCAGCCTCCGCCCGGCGCGGCGGCGCGCGGCACTCGGCTGGCTCGAGGGGCACCCGGCGGCCGAGGTGGCCCCGCTCCTCCGGGACTATGCCGCGTGGGAGCCGGAGCCGGCGCTCCGGGCACGCGCAGTGCAGCTGCTCCGCCGGATCGAGACCACCTGGCCCTGACCGGGAGCGGCACCGGGATGCACGGCGCGTCGAGCTGGAGCTTCGGAGAGCGGGAGGCGCAGCGGATCACCGAGATCCTGCGCGGCCTCCTGCGCGAGTCGGGGGCGCGGAGCGCGCTGCTGGTGGACCGCACCGGGCAGCTGGTGGCGCAGACGGGCGAGGCGCCCACCTTCGACGCCACCGCGTTCGCCTCCCTCACGGCGGCGGACTTCTCGGCCAACGACCAGCTGGCGCGGATGCTCGGGGAGCAGGAGTTCGGCGCGCTCTTCCACCAGGGGGAGCGCGAGTCGATGTACCTGGCCGACGTCGCCCGCCGCGTGATCCTCGTCGTCCTGTTCGACAACCGCACCACGCTCGGCCTCGTCAAGCTCCGGGTGCGCGGCACCGTCGGCGCGCTCGCGGAAGTGTTCACCAGCATGTTCACGTCGGGGGCCGAGCCCCCGCGCATGGCCGACGGGTTCGTCGGCGAGGCCGAGGATGAAATCGACCGACTCTTCGGGGAGTGAGGGCGCCGCGCGATGTCGATGATCAACTACGCCTCGCGCGAGATCAACTGCAAGTTGGTCTACTATGGCCCGGGGCTGGGCGGCAAGACCACCAACCTGGAGTACGTGTACCAGAAGGTGGCCCCGGCCTCCCGCGGGAAGATGATCTCCCTCGCGACGGAGACCGAGCGCACCCTCTTCTTCGACTTCCTGCCCGTGGACCTGGGCACCATCCGCGGCTTCAAGACGCGGTTCCACCTCTACACCGTGCCCGGGCAGGTCTACTACAACGCCTCGCGCAAGCTCATCCTCAAGGGCGTGGACGGGGTGGTGTTCGTGGCCGACAGCCAGCTCGAGCGGATGGAGGCGAACGTGGAGGCGATGCAGAACCTCTACGACAACCTCGCCGAGCACGGCTATGACCTGACCCGGCTGCCCTTCGTGGTGCAGTACAACAAGCGGGACCTGCCGAACGCGGCGCCGCTCGCCGAGCTGCAGCAGACGCTCAACCCCGGCTGGCCGGTGCTGGAGGCGGCGCGCCAGCGCCAGACGCCCGATCCGCTCCACCCGGGCGAGCTCCTCGTCTGGCAGGCCGACGGCCAGTGGTTCGAGCGGGCGCCATACTACGAGGCGGTGGCCCTCACCGGCGAGGGGGTGTTCGACACCCTCAAGGCGGTGAGCAAGGTCGTGCTCAAGGCCCTGGGCTGAGGAGGGCGGGGGGATGTGGACCCTCCCGAACATCATCACGGTGGTCCGGATCGCCATCACGCCCGTGGTGGCACTCCTCCCGTTCATCGAGGGCTACTGGCCCAAGGTGATCGCCTTCGTCGTCTTCGTCGCCGCGGCGGTGAGCGACGTCTGGGACGGCTATCTCGCCCGGTCCCGGAACCAGGTCACCGACATCGGCAAGCTGCTCGACCCCCTCGCCGACAAGCTCCTCCTCCTCGCCACCCTGATCCCGATCTACTGGATCTCCCAGGAGCGGAAGGAGCTGTACGGGATCCCCGTATGGGGCAGCATTCCCCTCTGGGTCTGCCTCCTCCTGCTGGGGCGGGAGTTCGCGATGACGGCCTTCCGGCAGTGGGCGAAGCGGCGGGGTGTCATCATCGCCGCGGGGCGCGCGGGCAAGCTCAAGACCGCGTTCCAGAGCATCTTCATCGGGGCCACCATCGCCTGGTTCGCGTTCCGCGACGCCATCGGCCCCCTGGGCTGGCGCGACACGCCGCTGGCCCGGTTCTGGACCCACTTCCACGGCGGGTTCGTGGCCCTCACCCTCGCCATCGCCACCGCGCTCACGGTGTATTCCTTCGGGGTGTACGTCTACCGGAACCGGGCGCTGTTCCGCGGCTGAGGGGGCCGGGTCTGGGGAGCCGGCCCCTCTCCCCTCTCCCCGCTTCCCTCTCCCTTCCCCCCGCCATGAACCTCGAACTCGTCACCATCGGCACCGAACTCCTCCTCGGGTTCACCGTGGACAGCAACGGCGCCGAACTGGGCCGGGCGCTCGCGACGGTCGGGGTGCGCGTGGTCCGGCGGACCACGGTCGGGGATGGGGTCGACGAGGTGCGGGACGCAGTGGCGGCCGCGCTCGGCCGCACCGGAGCCGTGCTCACGACCGGC
>JAICEH010000096.1 GCA_025924275.1 Gemmatimonadales bacterium
CGGCGTGGGTCGCCCCGAGCAGCGCCTGGAGGTCGCAGGCGGTGGAGGGCAGGAGCCGGTCCGGGGTCGCCGTGCTCAGGACGATGAGGTCGACGTCCTCGGCGCCGATCCCGGCCTCGGCCATCGCCCGCCGGGCCGCGCCCGCCGCCAGCGCCGCCAGCGGCTCGCCCGGCTCGGCGATGTGCCGCTCCCGGATCCCGGTGCGCTCGACGATCCATTCGTTGGAGGTCTCGAGCGAGGCCTCCAGGTCGGCATTGGTGAGGACCCGGGGGGGCACCGCGGTGCCCAGGCCCACGATGGCGGCGAGCGGCCGCGCGATCACGGGGCGGCCGCCGCGGCCCGACCGGCGAACTCGGCGCCGATGTGGCGGTCGAGGCCGGCCTCCACCGCCTGCATCGCGCCGCGGAGCGCATTCCGGATGGCGTTGGCCGAGGAACTCCCGTGGCAGATGAAGGAGACGCCGCGCACGCCGAGGAGGGGCGCGCCGCCGTACTCGGAGTAGTCGAGGATGCGGAGCACCTCCCGCACGTCGTCGCGGCGGAGGATCTCCGGCGCCTTGTCGCGGACCAGGCGGACGATCAGCTTGGCCACCGACTCGTAGAACTTGAGCACGATGTTGCCGACGAAGCCGTCGCACACGATCACGTCGAGGAGGCCGAGGGTCGAGTGGCCGCCGATGATGTCCCGGCCCTCGACGTTCCCCACGTAGTTGAGGCCCGCCTGGGCCCGGAGGAGCTGGTGGGCCTCCTTGGAGACCGCGTTCCCCTTCTCGTCCTCCTCGCCGACGTTGAGGAGGCCGACCTTGGGCGAGGCGCGGCCCAGGATGTCCCGGGCATAGACCGTCCCGAGGACGGCGAAGCCGACGAGCTCCTCGGCCGAGCAGTCCACGTTGGCCCCGCCGTCGAGGACCAGGACCGGGTCGGCGTCGGTCGGGAAGAGCGTGGCCACGGAGGCGCGGCGGACCCCGTCGTGCAGGCCGAGGATGACGGTGCTGGCGGCGAGGACGGCGCCGGTGTTGCCGGCGGAGACGAAGGCGTCGGCCTTCCCGCCCTTGAGCAGGCCCAGGCCGACGACGATGGAGGAGTCGCGCTTCCGGCGAACCGCCTCGAGCGGCTTGTCCGTCATCGTGACCACCTCGGAGGCGGGCACGATCCCGAGCCGGCCGCGGTCGACGGCCGGATGCCGGGCGAGCTCGGCCTCGATCACATCCGGCCGCCCAACCAGCAGGAGCTGGCAGTGCCCCGGGAGGTCGGCGAGCGCCTGCACGGCCCCGGCAACTTCCGCCGCCGGCGCGTGGTCGCCGCCCATCGCGTCGAGCGCGACCCGGATCACGCTCAGCGGTCCTCGACCTCGATCCGCTTCTGGCCCCGGTAGAATCCGCACTCGCCGCACACGCGGTGGGGCAGCTTCGGGCTGCCGCAGCGGGGACAGGCCTGGGTGGCCATCGTCGTGTTGCGCACGTGCCCGCCCCGGCGGGTGCGCTTGCGCGACTTGCTCAGCTTCCTCTTGGGTACGGCCATCAGTCCCTCAGTTCGGTTCGGCGGGTGTGCAGCCGCACGGGCCCGCGTTCAGGTCGGCGCCGCAGCGCGGGCAGAGGCCCGCGCAGTCGTCCCGGCAGAGGACGTAAGGGGGCACGGCCAGCGCCAGCTCCTCGCGCACCGCCTCCCCCACGTCCACGTGCGTGGCCGCCTCGGCGATGGGATACACGCTCGGGTCATCGCCCGCATCCGGGTCGGCGCTGAAGAGGACGTCGACATCCGCCGCGATGGCCACCGGCACCTCCGCCAGACAGCGGCGACATTCCGCCCGCGCCGTCCCGGCGAGGCGCCCGCGCCAGAGGTAGTCCCCGTGCCCCGCCTGCTGCAGCCGGCCCGACACCGCCAGGCCGCCCTCGAGCCGGAGGGCGAGGCCCCCGAGCAGCGGATCGTCCGCGGAAACGGTGGCGTCGGTCTCGACCGGGCCGGCCCGGAGCTCCCGGCGGTCAATGCGGAGCATAGCCACTAAACCTATCCGGGCGCGACAGTTAGGTCAAGCTGGCCGGCTGGCGTGCGGCCCCGCTCCCGCGGGCCGTCAGGCGCCCCACAGGCCGGCCAGTTCGCCCTCCCCGAAGAAGAACCCGACCTCCCGGGCGGCATTGTCGTCGCTGTCCGAGGCGTGGATGGCATTCCGGCCCTTCGATTCGGCGTAGAGCTTCCGGATCGTGCCGGCGGCGGCCTCGGCCGGATCGGTGGCGCCGATCGTGTCGCGCATCACGGGAACCGCGTCGGCTCCCTCCCGTTCGAGCACCACGGGCAGGCACGGACCGCTGGTCATGAAGTCCACCAGCTCGGGATAGAATGGCCGGCCACGGTGGACGGCGTAGAAGGCCTCGGCCTGCGGCCGGGTGAGGCGCACCAGCCGACAGGCGCGCACGGCGAAACCCGCCCGCTCCAGGTGGGCCAGGATGGCGCCGGTCCTGCCGGCGGCGACGGCGTCGGGCTTGACGATACCGAGTGTCTGGCTGGGCACTGCGGAAACTCCTTCGGGATCGAGGGACGAGGGTCAGGCTTGGAGGGCCGGCGCGCCGGGGCCAAGGAGCCGGCGTACCAGGTCGGCGCGGGTGAGGAACCCGGTCAGCCGTCCGTCGCGGACGACCGGGAACCGGTCCACGTGCTTGGCGAGAAGCAACTGGGCCACCTCGGCCACGGTCTGGTCCTCCGCCACGCAGAGCACCCGGCGCGTCATCACTTCCCGCACCGTCCGGGATCTGTCCTCCGGCTCGGCGCCGCCGGCGCCCCGGACCGCGCCCCCGGCGCCCCACTCGCCTTGGCGGGGCAGGAGGAACGTCAGGAGGGCCTCGTGGGAGAAGAGCCCGAGGACCTCTCCCTCCGGCCCGACGACGGGCATCGCCTCGACGCCGAGCCGCAGCAGCTCCTGCGCCGCCGCCGGGAGGGGCAGGTCGGGCTTGAGCGATCGCACGGGGGTGGTCATCACGTCGCGAACCAGGAGCGGCCCTGCGGGGCTCGCGGCGTCGAAGGCGGGAAGGGCGAGGGCCGCGGCCGGATCCGGGGAAGCAGTGAGTGCCGCCACGACGTCGGGTCGCTGCAGGAGGCGGCTGAAGGCGGCCACCGCCTGCAGGTAGGTCGCCGCCGCGCGCGGCGGGGCCAGGAGCAACAGGATCAGGCGCGCCTTCCGCGCCTTCCGCCCCGCCCCGGCCACCGGCTGGGCGGTGACCCCCAGTGCCGCCACCAACCCATCCACGGCCTCGGTGCGGTAGTGGGGGAGGAAGGCCCCGGGCACCACCGCCACGGCGTCCGCGGCGTGCGTGCCCCGGACGTCGGCCGCGAGTCGCGCGGGATCCCGGACCGCCCCGCTGGTCACGCACGCCTCGAGCAGGCGTCCGATCGCCTCCTCGAGGTTCGCTGCCGGCAGCGGGACGAGGGTCCGGTCCACCGCGAGCAGGGCCCGCAGGTTCACAGGCGCGCCCGGAGCAGTTCCACGACCTCCGCCGGCCGGCGCATCACCCCGATGCCGGCCGCCTCGAAGGCGGCCATCTTCTCCGCCGCGGTGCCCGAGGAGCCCGAGATGATGGCGCCCGCGTGGCCCATCCGCCGCCCCGGCGGGGCGGTCTGGCCGGCGATGAACCCCACCACGGGCTTGGTCACGTGGGCTTTCACCCATTCGGCGGCCTTCTGCTCGTCGGTGCCCCCGATCTCGCCGATCATCACGATGGCGTCGGTTGCCGGGTCCGCCTGGAAGGCGGAGAGGCAGGCGATGAAGTCGGTGCCGATGATCGGGTCGCCGCCGATCCCCACGCAGGTGCTCTGCCCCATCCCGTGCCGCGTCAGCTGGTTCACGACCTCGTAGGTGAGGGTGCCGCTCCGGCTCACCAGCCCGATCCGCCCGGGCGCGCAGATGTTCCCCGGGATGATCCCGACCTTGCTCTGCCCGGGCGAGATGAGCCCCGGGCAGTTGGGGCCCAGGAGCCGGGCGCCGCGCTCCCGCAGGTACGGCATGACCCGGGTCATGTCGAGCACGGGGATGCCCTCGGTGATGCAGACGATGAACGGGATGCCCGCGTCGGCCGCCTCGTAGATCGCCCCCGCGGCGAGCATCGGCGGGACGTAGATGACGGTCGCGTTGGCGCCCGTGGCCCGCACCGCGGCCGCCACGGTGTCGAAGACCGGGACGCGGCCCTCGAAGGTCTGGCCGCCCTTCCCCGGCGTCACGCCGGCCACGACCCCGGTGCCGTATTCCAGCATCTGCTTCGCGTGGAACGACCCGTCCCGCCCGGTGATGCCCTGCACCACAAGCCGCGTGTCGTGGCCGATGAAGATGCTCACGCCGCCTCCTTGGCGAGGGCCACCACCTGCTGCACGGCCTCGTCCATGTCATTGAGTGCGGTCATCCCGACGGCCTCCAGGATCCGGACGGCCTCGCGCTCGTTGGTGCCGGTCAGCCGGATGACGATCGGCACCGGCACGGGGAAGCGCTGCATGGCCGCGACGATGCCGTTGGCCACGTCGTCGGTGCGGGTGATGCCACCGAAGATGTTGAAGAGGATCGCCCGGACGCTCGGGTCGGCCGTGATGATCCGGAGCGCATTGACCACCTTCTCCGGGTTCGAGCTGCCGCCGATGTCGAGGAAGTTGGCCGGCTCGCCCCCGTAGTACTTGACGAGGTCCATCGTGGCCATCGACAGGCCCGCCCCGTTCACCACGCAGCCGACGTTGCCGTCGAGCTTGATGAACGTGAGCCCGGCCTCCCGGGCCTGGACCTCGCTCGGCGCCTCGGCGGTCGGGTCGCGCAGCGCGGCCAGGTCGGGGCGCCGCTCGAGCTCGTTGTCGTCGATGGAGATCTTCGCGTCGAGCGCCACGACCTCGCCGGCCGGCGTCGTCACCAGCGGGTTGATCTCGGCCAGCGTGGCCCCGCTCTCCATGAAGGCGCGGTAGAGCTGCTCCATGATGCGCGCCGCCGCGCGCACCTGCTTCACGTCCCGGTAGAGCGCGAAGCCGAGCGTCGTGGCCTCGTGCGGCAGGAGCCCGTAGCGCGGGTCCACCGCGAGCTTCACGATCTTCTCCGGCGTGGTCGCGGCCACCTCCTCGATGTCGACGCCGCCGGCGGCGCTCACCATGAACACCGGTCGCTGCGTCTCCCGATCGAGGATGATCCCGACGTAGCTCTCCGAGGCGATCTCGGCGACCGGCGCCACGAGCACCTTCCGCACCGGCAGGCCCTTGATGGTGAGCGCGAGGATCTGCTCGGCCACGCGCCTCGCCTCGGCGGGATCCGCGGCCAGCTTCACCCCGCCCGCCTTGCCCCGGCCCCCGGTGTGCACCTGCGCCTTGACCACGACCCCGCCCCCCAACCGGCGGGCGATGGCCTCGACCCCGGCGGGCGTGTCCGCGACGTCGCCGTCCGGGACCGGGATGCCAGCGTGGCGGAGCAGCGCACGCGCCTGGTACTCGTGTAGGTTCACGCGTCCCTCGTGATGGTCGTTCCGGTTGTCCCCCGGAGGGCCGCTGGGCCATCCGAGAGCCGTGCAATGACGGCCCGCTCCCCGCCCCCCCGGACGAAGGCCGCCGCGGCCTGCACCTTCGGCCGCATCCCGCCCTCGTCCAGCACGCCCGACGACACCAGGCGGTCGGCCTCGGTCACGGTCAGCTGCTTGATGGGCACCGGCGCGGGCGTGCCCCAGCCCCGGTAGACCGCGTCCACGTCGGTCAGGACCACGAAGACGTCCGCGCCGAGCGCGTGAGCCAGGATCGCGGCGGTGCGGTCCTTGTCGACCACCGCGTCCACCCCCTCCCACCCGAGCACCGGGTCGTCGAACACCGGGGGCCCTCCGCCACCCGCGGCGATCACGATCGTGCCCGCCTCCACCAGGCGGCGGACCTGGGCCGCCTCCACGATGCCGAGCGGCACCGGACTCGAGGCGAGCCGCCGGACCTGTCCCTTGCCGTCACGGCCGATCGCGGCGCCCCGCGCCTCCAGGGCGGCAGCCTCGGCCGGCGGCAGCGGATGCCCCACCGGCTTGGTGGGCCGCGCCAGCGCCGGGTCGGCCGGGTCCACCACCGTCTGGGTCACCAGGGTGACCACCTCCCGCGCGAGCCCGGCCCGACGCAGCCCGTTCTGCAGCGACTGCTGCAGCATGTACCCGATCCAGCCGGCGGTGGCCGCCACCAGGACCCCGAGCGGCAGGGGCTCGACCACGCCCCGGGCCCGCTCGTTCCGGACCAGTTCGTCCCCCACCTGCGGTCCGTTGCCGTGCACGATGGCGATCCGCCAGCCGTCCCGGGCCAGCTCCACGATCGGCGCGACGCTCTCCCGGGCGTGCCGGAACTGGTTCGTGATCGTGGCCCGCTCGCCACTTCGCGCGAGCGCGTTCCCGCCCAGGGCGAGGACGGCGGTGCGGGGGATGGAAGTCGGGCTCACGAAGCGGCGGAAATTAGGGGCAGGAGCGGGCCCGGGACAACCGGCCGAGTCACCGGCCGGGCCCGCCGGGCTGGGCGCCGAGGGTATTGCGCAGCGCCTCGAATGCCCGACCGAAGGCGGCCCAGTCCCCGGCCCGCAGCGCCGAGTCGGCCCGCGCCAGCCAGCGCCGGGCCTCGTCGAGCCGCGTGCCGCCGAGTCCGGGCGGCAGGGGCGCATCGAGGCCGCCCAGATTGCGCCACGCCTCCTCGAGGTCGCGGCCAGCACCCAAACGACTTCCGGCGGCGATGCTCAGCCAGATCAGCCGGGGCCGCTGGCCCGGGGCGGCAGCGAACTGCGCCTGCCAGGCGGTGAGTTCCGTCCCGCGGAACTGGTACCTCACCGGTCCCGCTTCCACCCGCGCGCCGGCCCCCACCGCGGAGTCGCGCACCTGCTCCCAGACCGGGAAGCGGCTCCAGCGGGCCACCAGGGCGGCCGGTGCAGGAACGCCCCCCTCCCCCACACGGAGGAGAACGGGACGTGCCCGCCCTTCCTCCGTGAGTCCCAGCAGGAGCGATTGGATCCGTCGGCCGCCGGAGTCCTCGAAGGCCGCGGACGGTACCGGCAGGCCACCGGCATCGCGCACCAGGGTGACGCCGGAGAGACCGGGGGCTGTGAGACGCCCCGCCCCCCAGGGACCCCGTGCCACGGCCAGCGCCTGGGCCTCGAACAGGGCGCGGGGGTACGGGAGCGTCGCGGCGAGCTGGGCCGGCAGGTTCTCCGCCGGCTCTACCATCGGGTCCACGATGCCCGCGAGCCCCCGGGCCAGGGGGCCGGCACCGGGAGCGAGGAGGATCCTCGTGCGGCCGTCGCGGGAGCGCACCAATCCCACCAGGGCGGTCTCGATCCCCCCGGCTTCTCCTCCGGGGGCCGGTGCCCGGGTGCTGCCGGCGAACCCGCGCAGGGGGATGAGGCCCGAAGACACCCACCAGGTGTCCCCTTCGAGCTGTACGACCCCGGGCACGTCCCACTCGACCCAGGGCACCAGGGCACTCAATCGCTCGGCGGGGTTACGCCGCCATAGGATGAACCCCGGGCCGCGGAGCAGGTCGGGCTGCTGCAGGGCCCAGGCGAGGACAGCGCGGCGGAAGGGTCCACCGAGCGGCACCCCAAGCTCGGCATCCCGCGCGACACCCCAGGCCCCGGGGTGGACCGTCCCGGCAGGCGCCCATGGCGGGAGGCCCGGGTAGGCCAGGCTGTCCCCGCCCCGGTAGCCGAGCGGCGCTCCTGCGGCGGCCACCTGGTCGTCGGCGAGCGCCACGATCGTGGCCGGGGCTTCGCCGCCACGCACCGCGAACCAGACCGGCCGGTGCGACCCCGGCGGTCCCACGACCCCGGGCGATACCGAAGCGGGGTCGAGGGAATCCGCGGCCAGGACCCGCGCCACGGCGGCGGGATGCCAGAGGCCCGGCCGGTCGGGAGCCCGGGCGATCGCCGGCCGGCCCAGGTCGGAGAGC
>JAICEH010000097.1 GCA_025924275.1 Gemmatimonadales bacterium
AGCCGCCGGCCACGCCGCGGGAGCTCGATGCCGCCCTGGTGGGGCGGTTCGGGGCGGCGCTCGCCGTGGTCGACCGGTGGCTGGGTCCGCGCCGGCGGCTGCTCCGGGTCGTGTGGGAGGACGAGGAGCGCCGGGGACTTCGGGGTGTGCTCCGGGGTGCAGCGGAAGGGGCGAGCGTGGAGCGCCGGCTCGAGGGGACGGTCGCCACGTTGCGACTCCCACGGCGGCTGCTCCTCCGCCTCGCGGGGGCCCGCACGCCGGCCGAAGGCCTGGCGCTCGCGGCCGGTGCCGGCGTGCCGCTGGCCATCGCCGTCAGGCAGGTGAAGGTGGGCCCCGGGGCGGCGGGCCTCCTCGAGCTCGAGGCCGCCCTGAGCCGCGCGTGGGCAACCCGCGCGGTCGCCGGCGCGAAGGGCGGGGGCCGACGGCTGCGGGACTGGATCGCCGAGACGATCGACGCCGAGAACCTCCTGGCCCTGTCCATCGCGGGATCGTGGGCCGGGGAACTCGAGCCCGCGGTAGCCTGGCTCCCGGGCGGCCGTTCGCTGGGCGAGCAGCGGTTCACGGCGATTGCCGGCACGGCGGATGACGCCGCGCGCGCGGAACTGCTGCGGAAGGCGTTCCGGCGCGGGCCGATTCGCGAGGCGCTCGATGCCACGGCCGGTCCCGCGGACCTCGAGCGGCGGATTCTCGAGCGCCGCACCACATCGGCCGCGGTCGCGGCGCGGCGGGAGCCGCTGGGCCCGTGGCCCACGCTCTGGTACCTGCTGCGCTCCCGGCTCGAGGTGCAGCGGCTGCGCCGGGCATCCTGGGCCCTGGCGCTCGGCACCGGGGTGGCGTCGGAAGTCCTGGTGGACGCCGCATGAGCGGCGCGGTGGGCCGGTCCGGCGTGGCCCGCGTCGTGGCCGGGCCCGTGACCGCCCCGGGCTTCGCCCTGGCCGGGGTGGCGGCGGACGCGGTGCCGGCCGGCGCCGACGCGGCGGCAGCGCTCGCCCGCGCGGCGGAGCGGGAGGGGACCACGGTGGTGCTCGTCGAGGAGCGGCTGTACGACTCGCTGCCGGCCGAGATCCGCAAGCGATGGGAACGGTCGGTGGCGCCCGTCGTGGTACCGTTCCCCTCGCCGGTCGCGGAGGTGGAGCGCGCCCCGGGAGAACGGATCGTCGAACTCATCCGCCGTGCCATCGGCTATCGCGTGAGGCTCCGGTGACCGACATCCCACGGGTCGTGCGCATCGCCGGTGCACTGACGGAAGTGGCGCCGCTCCCTGGTGCCGCGCTCCACGAGATCGTCCGCGTGGGGGACCGGGGGCTGCTGGGCGAGGTCATCCGGGTGCGCGGGCAGACGGCCACCGTCCAGGTCTTCGAGGAGACCATCGGCCTGGCGCTCGAGGAACCGGTGAGGGTCACCGGCGCCCCGCTCGAGGTCGACCTCGGGCCCGGCCTCCTCGGCTCGGTGCTCGACGGCATCGGCCGTCCGCTCGAGCGCCTCGCCGCGCTGCAGGGCGACTTCCTGGCCGCCGGAGCCGATGCTCCCACGCTGGATCCCGACCGGCGTTGGCCCTTCACCCCCTCCCTCCAGGCGGGAGCCGACGTGGGGCCGGGCGACGTCCTCGGGACGGTGCCGGACCGGAACGGCGAGCACCGAATCCTCGTCCCGCCCGGCGTGAGCGGCCGGCTCGCCGAGCTCAAGGCCGGGGACTGGACCGTCCTCGACCCGGTCGGGCGCCTCGAGGACGGGACGGAGCTCCGCCTGGCGCACCGCTGGCCGGTGCGGGTCCCGCGCCCGGTGGCCGCGTGGCGGACGGGCGCAAGGCCGTTCGTCACCGGCCAGCGGGTGTTCGACTTCCTCTTCCCCGTGGCCGAGGGCGGGAGCGTCGCGGTGCCGGGCGGGTTCGGCACCGGGAAGACCGTCATCGAGCAGTCGCTCGCCAAGTACGCCGAGGCGGACATCGTCGTCTACGTCGGCTGCGGGGAACGCGGCAACGAGATGGCGGACGTCCTCACCGAGTTCCCCGAACTGGTGGACCCCCGCACCGGGCGCACGCTGATGGACCGCGCGGTGCTCGTCGTCAATACCTCGAACATGCCCGTGGCGGCGCGCGAAGCCTCGGTCTACCTCGGCCTGACGATCGCGGAGTACTACCGGGACCAGGGCTTCCGCGTGGCGCTGATGGCCGACTCGCTCTCGCGGTGGGCGGAGGCGCTGCGCGAGATCGGCTCGCGCCTGCGCGAGATGCCGGGCGAGGAGGGCTACCCGACGGGGCTGGGCAGCCGCCTGGGCAAGATGTGCGAGCGCGCCGGACGGGCGCTGGTACCGGGTCGGCCGGAGCGGGAGGGCGCGGTCACCTTCATCAGCGCGCTCTCGCCCCCGGGCGGCGACCTCTCCGAGCCGGTCACCCAGGCGGCGGGTCGGGTGGTGGCGGCGCTCTGGGCCCTCGACGCGGGGCTGGCGCACCAGCGGCAGTTCCCTGCGGTGGACTGGGAGACAAGCTGGTCGCTCCAGGCCGAGGGGGTGGCGCCCTGGTTCGCCCAGCATGTCGGGGAGGACTGGCCCGCGCTCCGGCGGGAGGTGCTCACCCTGCTCCAGCGCGACCGTGAGCTCCGGGAGGTGGCCGGGCTCGTGGGCCCCGACGCGCTCGAGGACGCCGACCGGCTGGTGCTCGAATCGGCCCGGCTGGCGCGCGAGTGTCTCCTCGGCCAGAGCGCGTACGACGCCGCGGATGCGTCGTCGCCACTGGCCAAGACGCGCGCGATGGCGGCGCTGCTCGTGCGGATGCTCGAGGGCGGGCGGGCGGCGCTCGCGGCCGGCAGGGAACTCGGCGCGCTCGACCTCACCCGAGCCCGCCGGGCGCTGGTCGCGCTGCGGGACGGCCCCCCGGCGCAGTTCGAGGAGACCGTCGCTGCCGCGCGCGCCGAGGTGGAGGCGTCCCTCCGGCAGGCGGGGGGGGCGACGTGATCCATCCGGCACGGACCTACCTCGGCGCCGCGGGTGCCGCCGGCCCCCTCCTGTTCCTCGAGGGCACCCGCCGCGCCGTCCTCGGCGAGGTGGCGACGGTCCGCTGCGCGGGCGCGCCGCCCCGGCGAGGCCAGGTGATCGAGGCGGGGGAGGACCTCACGGTCGTCCAGGTGCTGGAGGAGACGATCGGGCTCGGCCCGGAGGCGGCGCGGGTGACCCTCACCGGCGATCCCGCCGCCGGCACCGTCGGCCCGGACCTGCTGGGTCGGGTGCTGTCGGGCGCGGGCGCCCCGCTCGACGGACTGCCGGCGCCGGTGGGTGCCGGGCGCCGCCCGCTGCAGGGCGCGCCGATGAATCCGGTGCGCCGTCGCAAGCCCGCCGACTTCATCGAGACCGGCATCTCCGCCATCGACGGCCTCAACACCCTGGTGCGGGGGCAGAAGCTGCCGATCTTCTCCGGCTCCGGCCTGCCCGGGCTCGCGCTGGCGGCCCGCGTGGTGGCCGGCGCACGCACGCCCCGCGGCGAGCCGTTCGCCGTGGTGTTCGTGGGAATCGGCGTCACCCAGCGGGAGACCGACGAGTTCCTCCGCGGGTTCGCGGGCACCGAAGCGATGGCGCGGAGCGTCTTCTATCTCAACCGGACGGCGGACCCGACCATCGAGCGCATCCTCGCGCCCCGGTTTGCCCTGACCCAGGCGGAATACCTCGCCTTCGAGCGGGGCATGCACGTCCTCGTGGTGATGGCCGACCTCACCCAGTACTGCGAGGCCCTGCGGGAGATCGGCGCGGCGCGGGAGGAGATTCCCGGGCGCCGGGGCTACCCCGGCTACCTCTACACCGACCTGGCGACGCTCTTCGAACGGGCCGGCGTGCTGCGGGACGGCACGGGGTCGGTGACGCAGCTCCCCATCCTCACGATGCCGGACGACGACATCACCCACCCGATCCCCGACCTGACCGGGTACATCACGGAAGGGCAGATCGTCCTCAGCCGCGAGATGCACCGGCAGGTGGTGGACCCGCCGGTGGACGTGCTTCCGTCGCTCTCCCGCCTGATGTCCGCCGGGATCGGCGCCCAGACCTCGCCGGCGCACCGACGCTGGGCCGACCAGCTCTATGCGTCCTACGCCCAGGGTCGGGACGCGCGGGCGACCGCCGCCATCGTCGGCGAGGCGGGGCTGCCGCCGGAGGACCGCCGGGCCCTCGCCTTCGCCGACCGGTTCGAGCGGGAGTTCATCCACCAGGGTCCGGCGCGGCGCACGATCGCGGAGACGCTGGAGCAGGGGTGGCGGCTGCTGGAATCGCTTCCCCGGGAGGACCTCCGGCGCATTCCCGACGCCACCTGGGCCGAGCGCCGGACCGCCCGGGAGGCCGCGCCGTGAGTGCCGCGGGCGCCGCCACCCGCTCCAACCTGCTCCGTGCGCGGCGCCGGCTCGATCGCGTGGCCCACGGCGTCGAGCTGCTCACCCGCAAGCGGCAGGCGCTGGTGGCGGAGCTCTTCCGGGCCGCGTCCCCCGCCATCGAGGGGCGGGGTCGGGTGGACGAGGCGGCGCGCCGCACCTGGCCACTGCTCCACTCGGCCCTCGCCGCCCACGGGGCCGCGGGCCTCGAGCCGCTCGGCTGGCCGGTGCGGCCGGTCGAGGTCACCGTCGAGGCCGCCGAGGCGTGGGGCGTGCGAAGCGCGGTGGTGGAGCGGCGGACCGTGCTCGCGCGATCGCTGCCGGGGCGGGGCCTCGCCCCGGGCTCGGCCGGCCCGGCCGCCGCGCTCGCGGGGAGCGCGATGGAGCGGCTCATCGAGCTGGTCCGCGACCACGCCACCGCCGAACTCCAACTCCGGCGCCTGGCCGATGCGCTCGCAGCGACCACCCGCCAGGTCAACACCCTGGACCAGCGCGTGGCCCCGGGCCTCCGCCGCGAGATCGGACGAATCCGCGCCACGCTCGAAGAGCGGGAGCGCGAGGACCACACCAGGCTCAAGCGCCTGCTCGGCGGCGGGGGGCGCGGTCGGCGCGCCGGGGCCACGGTATAATTCGGCGCCCGGCCCGGCCCGAACCAACGGGCCCGGGATCACCCCGAGCGCGCCCCCGGCCCAGGAGTCGCCCCGTGGCTCACCCTCGCCTCGCCCTGCTCGTCCCCCTGGTCCTTTCCGCCGCCCCCTTGCGAGCCCAGGACACGCTGCCGGACCCGTGGACCTTCACGGCCGACCTCGGTTACGTGATCGCTGCCGGCAACACCGAGCTCCAGACGCTCAACCTGGGCGACAAGATCACCTTCGACCCCTCGGGGGCCTGGCGCTTCACCCAGGCGGCCAATTGGGTCTACTCCGAGAGCGAGGACGAGACCACCGCGAACCTCCTTGGCGGAGACCTCCGCGGGGATTACGACCTCTCCGCCCGGCTCGCGGCCTACGGCAGCGTCGCCTGGTACCGCAACACGTTCGCCGGCGTGAGCAGCCGGTTCTCCGAGGGCGTGGGGCTGGGGTACAAGGCCTGGCTTGCGCCGCGGGACACGCTCACCCTCGAGGGCGGCGTCAGCTTCTCCCAGGAGCGCCTCACCTCGGGGCTCACCGACGACTACACCGCCGCCCGCGTCGCGGGGTCGTACCGGCACCAGTTCGCCGGCAAGGCGTACTTCTCGCTGGGAGCGCAGTTCCTGCCGCAACTGGCCGACCTTGCCGACTACCTGCTCGACGCCAGGGCCGAGCTGGCAGCGCCGCTCAGCACCAACCTCGCGATCAAGCTGGGCTATCTCCTGCGCTACGAATCGGAACCGGCGGCGGGCTTCGAGGAGACGGACACGATCTTCACGGCGGGGCTCCAGGTCACCTACTGACCCGCCCCGCCGAGCGCCACGCGGCCAGCCAGGCGGACGGTGGCCGCGTCGGCGGGGGTGGCGTACGCCTCGCCGCTCACGGCCAGGCGGGCGGAGGCGGCCCAGGTGAGCCCGGCGAAGAGCGCCAGCCGGTCGAGGGTCACCTCCACCCGGGTGTCGTCCAGCTGCCCGGCGGAGTTGGTGAAGTTCACCTGGAAGGTCGGCACGAGGTGGGTCCAGCCGCCCCCGAGGTAGGGCTGCACCCGCCCCGCACGCCAGGCCAGGGCCACGTCCACCCCGAACTGATCCGGGTTCCAGCGGTCCTCGGACACCGTGCCCTCGAAGCACTCGCTCGCCGGATCGTCCAGCGCTTCCTCGGGACAGGTGACCGGAGCCTCCACCCGCCCGAAGGTGGCGTGCAGGCGCGGGCTCAGCACGGCCCGGCCGTCGAGGACCGGGACGGGCCGCGCGAGCGAGAGGCCGAACAGGTTCGCCTCGACGTCGTTCACCGGGACGGGTGGAATCCAGCTGCCCTCGAAGGCCATTCCGCCCGGCAGCCCCAGCCGCACCCGGGGCCGTGGAAGGACGCCGAGGAGATTGACGTTCTCGGTGCCCTTGCCGGGGCGGCAGGTGGTCGGCACCGCGTCGGCCGAGTCCACCTCGGGGACGGTGGCCGCCTCGAACCCGAGCTCCACCCGCCAGGGGGCCAGCGCCGGCGGCGCCCCCGCGGGCGAGAACGCGACCGGCACCGCCATCGTCGCCAGGGTGAGGGCCTCGTTGGAGTCGTCCGCCGGTCGGCAGGTGACGCCGGTCTGGGCCGCCGCCGGGGCCGACAGGAGCAGCGCGGCGGCGACGGGCGCGACCCTCAATTGACGGTGATCGTGCCCGCCATCCCGACGTGCACCGTGCACTCGTAGTTGTACACCCCCGGCGTGTTGAAGGTGTGGGAGAATGCGAACGGAGCGGCGCTCGTGCCTGAAGCGGCGGGCTCGGTTCCGCCGACGGGATTGATGTTGTGCGGTGTGGCCGTGGTGGCCCAGGCCCAGCGGACCGTGGTGCCCGCCGGCACGGTGAGGTCGGCCGGCTGATACTGGTTGTTGGCCACGAGCACCTGGCCGCTCTCCGCCTCGAACGTCTGGGGCGACCCCGTGAGGCCGGCCACGGTCGCGGTGAGCGAGATCGTCCCCGGCGTTGCCCCGAAGCTGAACGTCGTCTGGGCCTCGCCATTCGCGCCCGTGTTGTCGGTCAGGTCCCCGAGGCTCGCGCTCCCGCCCGTCACGGCGAAGGTGACGAGCGTCCCCGCGACCGGGTTCCCGAACTCGTCGTTCACCCGGACGATGATCGGGGAACCGGCCGGGGTTCCCACCCGGCCACCCTGGTCGTCACCACTCACCTTGGCGAGCGCGGCCGCCGGGCCGGCCCCCGCGTCGGCATCGAAGGTGAGCGGCGAGCCGGTGGCGCCGGCGAGCGTGGCGCGCGCCTGCTGGCCGCCCGCGGTAGTGCCGAGGGTCCAGGCCGTGCTGGCGATCCCGTCGGCGCCGGTCATGCTGCCGGCGGGCGTCACGGACCCATCCAGGGCGGTCCAGGTCACCTGCCGGTTGGGCTCCGGTGCGCCGTTCAGGGTGACCAGGACCCGCAGCGGATCGGTGAGTTCCTCCCCCACCGTGCCGAGCTGATCGTCGCCCGAGGGCGCGGCCTTGGCCAGGACCAGGTCGTCGTCGGGCGGGTTGTTGCCGCCGTTCCCGTCGCCCCCGCATCCGGCGATGAGGAACAGGGCGAGGGCGGCGCGCAGGGCGCCGGCCGGGTCGATGCGGCGGTGCATGGGATCCTCGGCGTAGACGTCTCAAACACTGGACTGCCGAGTTCACGGTGGCTGCCGGGACCCCGCGACGGCTTGTACGGGGCTAGCGTGGCGGCCCACCCAGGGCATCATTCAGGCAGGTGCCCACCGCCGGGCGCCAGGAGGG